>CBFHBH010000463.1:0-2032 GCA_965653735.1 uncultured Flavobacterium sp.
GACTGACTGGGAAGCTTTTGCGAGTTATGCTTTCAATAAATCACACTCAACTTGTTATGCTTGGGTAGCGTATCAAACGGCTTATCTAAAAGCACATTATCCTGCTGAATATATGGCGGCGGTGCTTTCTAATAACATGAATGATATCAAACAGGTATCATTTTTCATGGAAGAATGTAAGCGTATGGGGTTGGCGGTCTTAGGGCCAGATGTAAACGAATCATACTATAAATTTACCGTAAACGAAAACTATGCTATTCGTTTTGGAATGGGAGCTATTAAAGGTGTTGGTGAAGGTGCTGTAAATACAATTGTAGAGAAAAGAAAAGACGGTAAATACAAATCTATTTTTGATTTAGCTAAGCGAATTGATTTACGTTCGGCGAATAAGAAAGCATTTGAAAACCTTGCACTTTCAGGAGGTTTTGATTGCTTTACAGATACACATCGTGCACAATATTTCCATCATGATGGGGATAATGTTTGGTTTTTGGAAAAAGCAATAAAGTATGGTGCTAAAATGCAGGAAAACGAAAATTCTTCGCAAGTAAGTTTGTTTGGTGAATCTACAGAAGTGCAAATACCAGAGCCAACAGTCCCACCATGTGAAGAATGGCATACAATGGAAAAACTAGCTCGTGAAAAAGAAGTTGTTGGTATTTACATTTCAGGTCATCCATTAGATGATTATAAGTTTGAAATGAAATATTTTTGTAATACAAAATTGGAACAACTTAATAGTTTGGAACAATTTGTGGGCAAAAATGTGACTTTCGGAGGAATGGTAAGTGATGTGCAACACCGTACTGCAAAAAACGGGAAAGGGTGGGCAACTTTTAATTTAGAAGGCTATGATGAAAGTTTTGAATTCAGAATTTTCGATGAAGAATATTTGAAATTCCGCCACTTTTTGGTGCAAAATACATTTGTTTTCTTCAAAGTAAATGTAAAAGAAGGTTGGGTTAATAGAGAAACTGGAAAAAAATCGGATCCTCGTTTGCAATTTTTAGAGGCTAAAATGCTTGCTGATGTATTGTCGAATTTTGCAAAAAAAATAACTATACTTTTCTCAATTAATGAACTTGGAGAAAATTTGGTAAATAATTTATATAGCTTGTTTACAACCAATAAGGGAGATCATCAAGTGACATTTGAAGTGATGGAGCTCGAAAAGTTTAAAAAACAGATAGAGATTTTAAACGAACCCATCATAATTGAAAATACTGAAGATACTAGTGAAAGTGACGCGGAAATCAATGAAGTAATAGAACCAATTATTACCGAAGTTGAAGAAACAAGAGTAGTAAACAGGATAGCTATGCATAGTAGAAAGCTTAAAGTTAAGATTTCTAATGAGTTACTTTCTGAATTAGAGAAAATGCAAATAAACTTCAAATTAAATTAGGTTTTTTAAAAATAATGTAATATGTGTTATAAAAATTGATTATGATATTAAGTTTCAGGGTTTTATTTTTGCGAAAAATTTAATAACCCAAATTTATCATGATTAAAAAATTATTATTTGCAGGTATTATGGTGTTTTCTACAGCCATGATTGCTCAAACTGCAGAAGAAACTAAAACGTCAGAAAAAAGAGGATTCTATTTTAAAGCTGGTGGGTCTTATTTCTTTCAAACAGCAGCAATGTTTATGGATCTGATGGTCAAACGTTGATTTCGAGAGAAACTAATCACGGTTCTTTCGGAACTGGATTTCGTACAAATTTAACTGGAGGTTACCGTTTTACTAACCGTTTAGGTTTTGAATTAGGAGTTCATTATTTTTTAGGTGATAGCGAAACAATGGTACAAACAACGCATAGATTAGCTGGTGCAGGACCAACTTTTGTTGACGGTAAAGCTGAAGGGAAAATTAGAGCTTTAGACTTATCACCAGCGTTAGCTTTATATTTAGGTGAAGTTAAAGGGTTTGAAACTTATACAAAAGTAGGAGTTATTGTCCCAATTCATGGAGATTTAACTATTGAAACTAATCGTACTTATACAAATCCTGCAGGTGTAACAAACACTTA
>CBFHBH010000464.1:0-2022 GCA_965653735.1 uncultured Flavobacterium sp.
TAATAGATTTTAATACCTTTCCGTATCTATCAAAAATATGAATCTCTGAATTGGGTTGATTCTTCAATGCCCATATATTCCAGGTATCATGATAACCATCTGCATTTGGTGTAAAATAATGTGGATAACCTATTGTAAAAATGTGCTCTAAAAAAATATCTGTACAACCATTTGTATCATGAATATTTACATAGTGTTCCCCTGGAGGAACATTTACAAATACATTGCTCGATTGAAATTCTCCCCCATCAATGCTATATAAATAATTTCCTTGACCCACTACATTAATAGTCACTGTTTGATTTTCTTCAAAATAATTACTCACAACATAACTTGCTTCTTCAGCAGCATAAAAAGCTTCAACTGTTGCTGTAGCTGCATCAGAAGTACAAACATTACTCACTTGAACAGAATAGTTTCCTATTTCGCTTAAATCATCAACCAAATAAGTACTTCCTGACGCTCCAGATATTACGGATCCATTGTGTGACCAAATAAACGTATATCCTGAACCACTCAAACCAGTATCTAATAAAAATGTTCTCAATACATAATTATTTTTATTCAAACAGATTCCACCACTAGTTAAAGTTATTTTTGGCAACGGATTCACTACAACAGTGTATTTTTTTACTGGTCCATTACACTCTCCCAGGACAGTATTAATGGTATATTCAGCAGTTCCCTGAATATTTCCAGTTGTCATAAAGGTATCATTAATAGTAAATGAATTTCCAGAAGAAGTTCCGCTCAAAACACCTCCTTGAACAGTTACACCATTCAAAACCAAACTCCACTGAAAAACAGCATTTGCATTAGGGCTCGACATCGATATAGAAATACTTTGAGGATCACCATAACATGATCCCAATTTTGGAGTTACTGTATAAATTACAGTTCCTGAATTTGTTCCTGTGGCTGTTAAAACATTAGTTATCTCTGCAGACGATGAGTTTGCTACATTTGTCTGACTAATTGCTCCACTTACTCCATTTTGAGTTACAGTCCAATCAAAAGTAACTCCAATATTTGGCGAATCAAGATTGATTGACACAGCACTACCCGAGCATAAAGTATTATCTGCGATTGAATAAGTCAATGTTGGTTTTGGATACACTGTTATATCCACTTGTTTTGAAGTACTTACACAACCAGATTCAGCATAAACATTAAAACCCACTACAGTTGGTACTAAAATCGAGTTCGATAGTGTAATAACATCTGTTAAAGAAACCGGTCCTACAGCACTCCCAGAAGTTCCTCCAGTAGCAACAGAACCTGACAAAAACTGCCAATGAATAGTAGCTCCAGGAACGTTTGTACACGATAAAGCTACGTTAATTTGCTCTCCAGAACAAATTGAAAGATTGCTATTTGTAAATGCAACAATAGGTGTGGGATTAACAGTAATCGTCATTGTTGCTGGCACTGCACATTCTCCACTTACAGGAGTAAATGTATACGTTGTAGTTGTTGTGTTATTTAGTGCCGGTGACCAACTTCCAGTAATACCGTTATTAGAAGTTGTTGGTAATGGTGATAAGTTTTGCCCTGAACAAATTGGACCAACTTGAGTAAAAGTAGGTGTTACTTTTTGATTTACAACAATTGTCATTGATGCAGTTCTTGTACATACTCCTCCTGATGGCGTAAACGTATAGGTAGTAGTTGCTGTATTATTTAACCCTGGAGACCAATTCCCTGTTACTCCTTCATTTGAAGTTGTTGGCAATGGTGGCAATGTTTCCCCTGAACAAATTGGAGCAACCTGAGTAAAGCTTGGATTTATAACAGGATTAACAACAATGGTCATAGTTACTATTGAAGCACATTCTGTTGAAGCAGGTGTAAATGTATATGTTGTCGTTGTAGTATTGTTAATTACGGGTGACCAACTCCCTGTTATTCCATTATTTGAAATCGTTGGTAAAGCAGCTAATGGATCACCTGAACAAATTGGATTAACTTGAGTAAATACAGGGGTATTTTGATAGGTTGTTACTGTGATTGTTTCATTCTCGA
>CBFHBH010000465.1:0-2021 GCA_965653735.1 uncultured Flavobacterium sp.
AGGATTTTCATAAACATTGAAATGCTCAATTTGACCATTTGCATCAGGCAAAGCAATTATTGTTCCAGATGTTTTCGTGTTAGCACTTCTTAAAGGTGATTTAGATAAGTTAGACTTCAAAGAAGTTACATCTAAATCGTAAAGATTGTTTTCTGGCAATTGCATTCTTGATTCAAGAACAGTTTTGTTACTTTTTGTGGAACGACTCCAAAAAGAGCCTTTTTCCTGAGCAAACAAACTGGTCGTGACTGCCAGTAATGCAACTGGAAGTAGTTTGAGTTTCATAATTTATTGGTTTTTAGTTGTTTATAGATTGTGAAGATAATTTATTTTTAACATATTGCAAATTTTATGTGAAAAAAATTGTAAAATCAGCAAATATCTCCATAAAAATAACGATTGTTCATGGTAGAATTAATAATTTATTAAAAAAAGCAAAAATAAAAAAGCACCTTAATTAAGGTGCTTTTTAAAATGATCATAAGTGTATCTTATTTTACTCTTAAGACAAAATAATTTTTCTTACCTCTTTGTAAAAGAATGAACTGATTGTTAATTAGATCTTTATTAGTTACAGAATATTCTTCCGTTACTTTTTCTTTGTTAACTGATATCGAGTTTTCGGTTAAGGCACGTCTTGCTTCTCCGTTTGATTTTAAAAATCCTGTTTTAGCATTTAAAACATCAACAATGTTAATTCCGCTTTCAATTTCTTCGCGAGATACTTCTGCTTGTGGAACACCTTCGAAAATTTCAAGGAATGTTTCTCCGTCCAGGCCTTTTAAATCATCAGATGTTGAGTTTCCAAATAAAATGTTTGAAGCAGAAATCGCTTTTTCCAATGCAGCTGCACTATGAACAAAAGTAGTAACTTCTTCAGCTAATTTACGTTGTAAAACTCTCAAGTGAGGGGCTTGTTTGTGCTCCTCGATAAGATTTTCTGTTGTTTCTTTATCTAAGAAGGTAAATATTTTAATGTATTTTTCAGCATCTTCATCTGTTGAGTTTAACCAAAATTGGTAGAATTTGTAAACTGAAGTTTTATCTGCAGTTAACCAAACGTTTCCTCCTTCAGATTTTCCAAATTTTGAACCATCAGCTTTAGTAATAAGTGGAGTAGTAAGCGCAAAAGCTTTTGCTCCTTCTGAAGATCCATCGGCATTTAAACGTCTAACTAATTCTGTACCTGTAGTAATATTTCCCCATTGATCACTTCCTCCCATTTGAAGTAAACAGTTGTAGGTTTTATGTAAATGGTAAAAATCGTAGCCTTGTATTAATTGGTATGTAAATTCAGTAAAAGACATTCCTTCTCCAGCTTCTCCAGACAAACGTTTTTTAACCGAATCTTTTGCCATCATGTAATTAACAGTAATTCTTTTTCCAACTTCGCGAGCAAAATCAATAAAAGAAAACTCTTTCATCCAATCGTAGTTGTTTACTAAAATAGGAGCGTTTGCATCAGAAGAATTAAAATCTAAAAATTTAGATAATACTCTTTTTATTCCGTCAACATTTTTTGCTAAAGTTGCTTCATCTAATAAATTTCTCTCATCACTTTTTCCAGAAGGATCTCCAATCATACCTGTTGCGCCACCAACAAGAGCGATAGGTTTATGTCCAAAATTTTTAAGATGAACTAAAAGAATAATTTGAACCATGCTACCAATATGCAATGAATCGGCTGTTGGGTCAAACCCAATATAGGCTGTAGTTGCTTCTTTAAGCAATTGTTCTTCGGTTCCCGGCATGCTGTCATGGTACAGCCCTCTCCACTTTAATTCTTCAACTAAATTTTTCATCTTAAATACAAATTTGCTTTTGTCAATTATGACAATGTGATTTTTTTGTGAGTGCAAAGATAAAATTTATAACGATTTGTTTATTCTGTAATTTGTTTATTTGAATTTAAACTTTGGTACTTTATAAGTTTATTTATCTTTGAAATATGATTTTAGTAACTGGAGCAACTGGATTAGTAGGTTCACATTTGATTTTGCAGCTTTTAGAGCAAGATCAAA
>CBFHBH010000466.1:0-2021 GCA_965653735.1 uncultured Flavobacterium sp.
TCAAAGGCAGGAGACTTTGCGTAGCGGGCCACAACTTTTTACAATTGCAGTTGATATTCTTTGTAGGCACGGATTAAACTCGAGCGAAGCGAACAGACGAAGTAAATCCGCGCTATCGGGAAACTAGCCATTATACAAGACAGCGGTTAGCAGCTGCCAAAAGTTATTTAAAAAATTTATTTGGTAATTTTTCTAGTTGCATTTCTAGCTTTCTACTATCATGTACTCTAATATTTTTTACAAAGCCTTTACCATCAGCAATTTCATTATCATGTTTAAGCATTAATTGCGCATATCTATTTGCAAAAGGAAGTAAATGGTCATTTAAATAAGTGTCAAAATAATCTTTGTGTACAATGTCAACCGCAAAAAGTTTTTTCCTTTCCATTTGATCTTCATTCTCATATGATTCATGCCTATAAACTCTTACCCAAGGAATAAATTGAGTTTCATGTGAATCTTCTGTTACGGTTACACCAATCATTGGTCCGTCAATAATGCCAATAGCAAATGGCAAATGAACATCGAAATATTTCGCTTTTGGTCCTGGAAATTCTGATTCCTCAAAATGCTTTAATGCTGTCACAAGTGGGAGTACAAGATTATGATAGCCTTCCGTACCTGAAAGAACTATTTCCTTACCACTTCTTGTACATTTTGAAAATGTCATTGAACTAGGAACAGCATCTCTTAAAAAAGGATCATCACCTATTCCTAGAGCTAACATTATGGACATTTTTAAAGTAGAAGTTGTATCATTTGAATGGATAATTATATTTCTATTGAAAAGGCCAGATAAGTATGGATAATCATAAGTATGAATTTTATTAGGCGACAAGAAAAATATATATGGTAATTCAGATTGTTTACATTCAATTAACAGATTTAGTTCTGGTCTTACTCTTTTTTGAGGTTCATCGAAATCATATAAATGCATAGAAGCATTTATATCTAAGCTCCGAATATCTTTAGTTTTTTTATCTATAAAACTCCATTCCTCTTGACAAAAGAATTTCTCATTTAATTTATTAGTAATTATTGTTTGTAAAGGATAACCAGATTTCTTAATTGCTTTTTCAATATCACTATCGTTTAGTCCATTTGGCAGTTTATTTCGATCTGGATTATTTGTTGATGTTTGCATAATGTTAAATTGGTTGCTGCTAACTTGTTTATATGTATTACTCAATAATACATATCACTCTAATTTTAGCCAGATAGGTATGATAATAGTAACTTATTACTAAAGTAAGAATAATATTATAAGTTATACAAAGGAATTTTAATTTGTTGTTGGAAAATATGATGGAGAAAATTAGTTTAAGTCTGTTCTGGACTTATTATTTTGTTTTTAAGCAACACTACAATTTGCCATACCGCCAAGCCTATAAAAATAAAAGAGATATATTTTTGCAACGAAAACTGGGTATAGCTTGCTGTTTTGTGTAAGGCTATAATGAGGCAGAGCATTCCTGTAAAAGTACCTGTAACAGCGCCAAAAGTGTACCATGCTAACCCGTTGTGTTGCGGTGTGACATACTTTTCATTAAGCATGTAAACATTCCAACTGAGCCAAAAGGGAATTTGCGCAAAGTTAAGGCTACTTAATAGGATTCCTGTAAGTAAGGGATAGGGTATAAAATTAAAAAAAGGAACTGTTGGGTTTGTGATTTCTTGAAGGGCAGTTGGTCTTGCTAAATAGGCAAGCAATAATAAAAAGGTAATACTAAATAAAGAGATTTTGGTTTTTAACTGGGGTTGTACCGCTATTTTTGAAGCACCTTTTGCAGTATAATAAATCACCAGACTTTCTATGGCTACTACACCCAATAAGAAGAGTAGTGTAGGAGCTAGGCGCTCTTTTTCATAATACTGCAAGCCTATGAGATTCAAATATCCTAGCGGTATCGAACCTATAAAACTAATGGCAAAACCTGCAGCAGTATTTTTAAGTTGGTTGTTCATTTTTTATTTCAAAGCTTTCTAAATTTTTAAAATTGTAATTTTATAATAATTTTATA
>CBFHBH010000467.1:0-2020 GCA_965653735.1 uncultured Flavobacterium sp.
ATTTTTGTTTAAAAGCGAGCCAGAAAGTCAACTACTTCTTTTCTAGTCTTTATTTTAAGTTACCCTTAAAATTAACATTTTGTAATACTAAACCTACTAAAAAGCTGAAAAACAATACTTTATAGTGCCTGATTAAATAGTGTTTATATATTTGAAACCCCCAACTTCAAATAGATAGAGGCTATGAAAAAAAAACTACTATTACACCTTTTAACACTTTGCTTAGTCACCTCTTTTGTTAACAGTCAAACAACAATTAGAGAAAATAATTTTACAGGTAAATACTTTACTGATAAAATCGAAATAAGTTTTGATTACCCAGCTAATATCATCAATATATCGGATGCATTTAGCGGTGAAAAATTATATGCTTTTTCAAACAAACAAAATTCAACATATACCATTCCTGTTACTAAACCTGGACAAATTTTGGTGGTTAACTACATCGAAAACGGAATAGAAAAAACAACACGATTGGCTACTCAATCTCTATCTACTGGCGAAATAAAAGTGTATTTCAATCATGCTGTGAGTACATCAGTAGCTTACCCTGGAAATAATGCTGTAAATTTAGGAAACACATTAGATGATAAATTAATTGAAAAAATTAACGCTTGCACCTCAACATTAGATATTGCTATTTATAATTCGGCTTCTCCAAATTCTACATCAGGTATAGCTGGAGCAATAAATGCCGCTTATGCAAGAGGGGTTCAAGTAAGAGTTATTTATGATGGCTCTACTAGTAGTACAATGATTCCTTTATTAAATACTGGTATACCAAAGCTTGCAAGTCCAACATCAGCAGACTATGGCATTATGCATAATAAATTTGTGATTTTTGACGCTAATGATGCCGACCCTAACAAACCTCTTGTATGGACTGGTGCTACAAACTGGACTGTTGTACAAATTGATGGGCCAGATTCAAACAACGTAATCACTTTTCAGGATCAAACACTGGCGTTAGGCTATAAATTAGAATTTGAAGAAATGTGGGGAAACAGCACAATGACACCAAATCTAACTAATTCAAAATTTGGTCAGTTCAAACTAGATAATACTCCTCATAACTATGTTATTGGAGGAAAAGCAGTAGAAAATTATTTTAGCCCTACAGATGGTCCTACTGCAGCTATTATAAATTGTATCAATTCTGCAAATTCAGACATCAATATTGCTACAATGCTTATTACAAGAGATGATATTGCTAATGCAATTGTAAATAAGTATAACACAGGAATCATAAACACAAATCTTTTAACTGATACGCAGAATCCTTCTGGAAACGATTTTAATTTTATTCAAAGTAGTATTGCTCCTAACCATGCGGTAAAAGATGTTGTAACGGGTAGCATTATGCACCATAAATTTGTTGTTATCGACAACAGTAATCCAACATCTGATGCGCAAGTTTTAACCGGTTCTCATAACTGGAGCACATCAGCTGAAACTAGAAATGATGAAAATACCGTTGTGGTACATGATGCCAACATAGCAAATCAATACTATCAGGCTTTCCATTATTTATACACACTTGCTTCTGGAGTTTTATCTGTAAACAAGTCAACATTCAATGAACAAGCTCTTACAATGTATCCCAATCCAACAAATGGAAGCATAACTGTTAAAAATTCGGGAGAAGATGATATCGAGAATTGTTTGATTGTGCTTTACGATTTTATGGGGAAGAAAATCTATGAAAAAGAAATTGGTTATTTATTTTCTGAAACTATAGATTTATCAAATCAGCAAAGTGGAGTTTATATCTTAAACATAAAAAGCAATGATAAGGTGAAAAACTTTAAAGTTATAAAACAGTAAAAAAGGCCTCAATTGAGGCCTTTTTCTTTATCCTTTCAGTAGATTGATACTTACTGTTGCGTAATCAGTATTAGGGTATTTTTTGAAGTAATCCTGATCTGGAAAAAGCCCTGCTTCTGCAGCAATTTTATGTAGTACATCTATTTCTACAATAAATTGGTCTGAAAATCCGTGTGTAGCATCATAAGCTGTAGCT
>CBFHBH010000468.1:0-2020 GCA_965653735.1 uncultured Flavobacterium sp.
TTTAATCCAAACCTTTGTAAAAGTTACCTGCCCATCAATACCAGATTGTAAAACATAGTTTAATTCCCAATCTTTAATCGCTTTTTTCAATTGATAAAAAGATTGTGATAAACTTCTATCCAAATTAACAGTTTCTTTTACATCGTTTATTTCATTGCCCTTTATTGCTTTTGCATTATCAATTAAAGACGATTGTAGCTGAGAAATTGAAGTCAACAAATTCTTATAATTCTTTTCTGCCTGTAGAAAGTTCATTTTCTTACTCTCAAATTCCTGATCAGAAACTACTCCTTTATCATGAAGTTTAGTATATCGCGCCAAATCACTTCTTTGCAATTGTAGTTCCTGTTCATTGATTGATTTTTGCTGTATTAACAAAGCCAACCTTTCCTTGATTTGGACATTCTCTGATTTTTGAGCAGATGATTCAACTTTATATGGTGTCAAGTTTTTATTCAAACTATTAGCTAAATAGTCTTTTTGAAAAGATGCAAAAGTGCTCTCGATATCTCCAAATTGAGCATTCTTAAATTGAGCAAAAGGAAAATTAACAAAGTCTCTTTTTTGAAAAGCTTCCAATTCTCTTTTTAATTTAAAAATGTCTTCATAATTTGAAGCGTTTTCAATTACAGCCAATGGTGTATTTGCTTTGACATTTGATTTATCACTTATCAAAATATCCTGTATTCTCCCAGAAGCTTTTGCAATCATTTTCTCTGGTGGGATATTGGTGGTGATAACAACTTCTGTGCTTACAATGTCTGGATACTTTAAGAACCACGACACTACAAACATCAATACTATAATTGAAAAAATCAATACTGTTCCCCAACGTATCATCCAGTTTGGAACTTTTGATAATATGTCTTGTACTTCTTCACTACGTAGTTCGAAAGAAGTATCGTATGTTTCTTGTGCCATGATTAATTCCCTAATTGCAATTGATTTCTAACCAATTCAAAATAATTTCCTTTTTGTTCCACTAACGCCGAATGACTTCCCATTTCGATAATTTTACCTTTATCAAGTACCACAATCTGGTCAGCATTCATTACTGTACTTAATCGATGCGCAATTACGACAACTGTTTTGTCTTTAAAGAACATGTCCAGTTTTCGCATAATCTCTTTTTCATTATTAGCATCCAGCGCAGAAGTAGCCTCATCAAAAAACAACATTTCAGGGTTTTTATAAACCGCTCTTGCTATAAGCAATCGTTGCTTTTGACCGGTACTCATTCCTACACCTTCTGTCCCAATTTTAGTATTATATCCTAATGGAAGTCCGTTTATATATTCTGTAATATTGGCAACATCAGCAGCATAAACTAAACGTTGTTTGTCAACCTTGTCTACACCAACAGCAATATTATTGGCAATAGTATCATTAAAAATAAAACCTTCCTGCATTACCGCCCCAATACTATTTCTCCATGCTTTTTGTGAGATATTTTTGAGTTGTGAGTTTCCAACAAGTACTTCTCCTTTTTCAGGTTCGTAGAATTTTAAAAGCAACTTCATCAAAGTAGTTTTCCCACTACCACTTACCCCGACTATTGCAGTTACTTTTTTGGCAGGAATAATTAAATTTAAATCTTCAAGGACAGGAACATCAGATCCCAAATAACGATACGTTAAATTATTTATATGAATGTCTTGGTTACTTGGCACATCGTGTATTTGAAATTCCTCTTGCTGCACCTCATCTTCTTTCTCATGAATTTCAGATAAACGTGCCAAAGAGATTTTAGCATCTTGCAACTCTCTTACAAAACCAATTAATTGAGTTATCGGCCCATTTAAGTTTCCTACGATAGAACTGATGGCCATCATCATACCTAAAGTAATATCTCCATCAATAACCAGTTTTGCCGAAATGAAAACGATGAAAATATTTTTCAACTCATTTATAACCGATGAACCAATGGTTTGAGTTTGCTCTAAAACCAACCCCTTCATAGATACTTTAAACAATCTTGCCTGAACATGTTCCCATCCCCAACGTTTTTGCTTTTCAGCAT
>CBFHBH010000469.1:0-2010 GCA_965653735.1 uncultured Flavobacterium sp.
ACGCCAGTCAAACTGACACTTCAGATTTGAAAAGATGGCTTGAAAAAAGCCGAAATATTCAGTGGGATTAAAAAAACATTGTAAAAAGAAAAGGAGTATTGGAAAGACTTAAATAACTTCTGAAAAATAAAAAAGCAAAAGCCATTATACATTACAGCATAATGGCTTTTTAAGTAACTCAAAAAAAATAAACTATTTTAATTCCATCCCCCACCTAAAGCTTTGTAAATATTTACCATAGCATTAAGTTGTTGCATTTTAGTTTCTATTAAATCAAATCGTGATTCTAAAGCATCGCGTTGTGTTAATAAAACTTCCATATAATCTGCTCTTGCAGAACGGAACAACTCGTTCGAAATTGAAATTGAAGTCGTAAGAGCATCTACTTGTTGTGCTCTCAAATTATAACTCTTTTCTAAATTGCTAATTTTTGAAACCTGATTAGCTACCTCAACATAACCATTCAAAATTGTTTGTTCATAATTATAAACAGCCTGAATTTGTTTAGCATTCGCAGTATTATAACTTGCTTTTATTGCATTACGGTTAATTAACGGAGCTACTAAATCACCTGCTAGAGAATATAACAATGATTTAGGTTTAAAGACATAACTAGGATCAAAAGCTTGATAACCAATTCCAGCTGTAATACCTATAGAAGGGTAAAATCTAGCTTTAGCAGCTTTTACATCTAACTTACAAGCTTCCAATTCAAATTCGGCTCTACGGATATCAGGTCTATTAGCTAAAAGTTGTGATGGGATGCCAGCATGAACAATATTTGGTATTATTTCGTTGAAATCAACTTTGCTTCTATCAACATGTTGTGGAAACCTACCTACTAAAAAGTTGATTCTGTTTTCTGTTTCAACAATTTTTTGTTGTACTTCAAACTGAAGGCTTTTTGTTTTAAACACTTCCGCTTCAAATTTTTTCACTGCCAATTCAGTAACACGAGCTGCTTCCTTCTGAACTTTTACAATCTCTAAAGCATTACTCTGAATTTCAATATTCTGATTAACAATTTGTAATTGATTGTCTAGAGCTAACAATTCATAATATGAATTTGCAATTTCTCCAATTAAGTTCGTAACCATAAAGTTCTTTCCTTCAACCGAAGAAAGATATCTGTTTACAGCTGCTTTTTTTCCATTACGAAGCTTTTTCCAAATATCTAATTCCCAATTGGCAACAATTCCAATATTGTAATCTTGCAAAGGCTCAGGCATTTCTTTCCCTTCTTCAATTTCGGTATTAGCCTCCATTGCACCAATGTTGGTATAACGTGCACGTTTATCAACAGCTGCACCAGCCTTTAATCCAACAAATGGAAGATACTCTCCTTTTCTGGCTTTAATTTCATTTTTCGCAATCTCAATTTCTTGCATTGTAATATTAAGCTCCTGATTGTTTTTCAAGGCCTCATCCACTAACGCTTGCAAATAAGTATCTTTAAAATACTCTTTCCATGAAATCTTTGCAGAATTAACAGTATCCTGAACAGTTGCAAACTGTTCAGGCATATTTTTATTCTCATTTCTTTTTACTACATCAGGTGTTTTACAACCAATAACAGTTAACAAAACTAATGCTGTAGCTACCAAAGAAACTTTAAAATTTTTATTTATTCTCATCATCGTGTTTGTTAGTTTTAAAATCATCTATCATATGAACAAAATTCTCTGATAATGAACTTTCTTCTTCATCTTTAATTAATTTTCTTCCATCAGCCATTGTTCCAAAAATATAATACAAACCTGGCACAATAATTACTCCGAAAATCGTTCCGAATAACATTCCTCCTAGAGCAGCACCTCCAATGGTTCTGTTACCAATTGCTCCTGCTCCAGTTGCAATGATTAATGGAATTAATCCTGCAATGAACGCAAATGATGTCATCAAAATTGGACGGAAACGAACCTTAGCACCTTCAATAGCAGCATCTAGAATGGTAAATCCTTCATTTCGCTTCTGAATAGCAAACTCAACAATTAACACGGCATTTTTACC
>CBFHBH010000470.1:0-2005 GCA_965653735.1 uncultured Flavobacterium sp.
AAAAAATTTAGGAAAAACTGATTTATTAGTTGTTAATGCTCAAGCGAGTTGTGGATGTACTGTTCCTGAATGGACAAAGCAACCAATTAAACCAGGAGACTTTGGAGAGGTAAAAATTATTTTTAATTCTACAGGAAAACCAGGAGAACAAAGAAAAGCAGTGACTCTTACAACAAATACTGAATCAGGAAGAGAAGTAATTAATTTTAAAGCAAACGTAACACCAAAAGCAAAATAAAAATGGCTCAATTAACACAATTTTTACCTTATATATTAATGTTTGTGGTTATCTATTTTTTTATGATAATGCCACAACAAAAGAGAATTAAAAAAGAAAAAGAATTTGAAGCTTCTTTAAAAGTAGGAGACAAGATAGTTACTAAAAGCGGTTTACATGGAAAAATTTCTGAAATGGCAGAAACTACAATTGTTATCGAAACAATGTCAGGTAAATTAAAAATAGAAAGATCTTCGGTATCTAATGAATTATCAGCTGCGGCTAATAAAAAATAATCTTGTTTTTCAAGTAATAAAAAAGTCCCAATTTGGGACTTTTTTATTATCTGTATTTATCGTTTAAACCTATTCCTTGCAAAATCATTGGCTTTATTTTTTCTAGTCTTGCAAGCTTAGTTTTTTCCTGTTTAGCCGTATCAATATACTCTACAAATTCCTTTTTTTTAGTTAAAGTAAAATTTTCGAAGGCCGAATTTAATTTTTCGGTTTCTAAAAAATCAGAAAAGAAATCAGACATTACAAGAGGAGATTTTTCAGCTTTGTGAACTTTTCCTTGTTTTTCTAGTTCTATTGCTTCGTTAATGTATTGCAAGATTATTTTTTCGTTCACTTCTTCAACCGAATTGAATCGCCACTGGCGAAGTGCTTTAGTAGTTTCACCACCGCTTACCAGTACATTTAATTCATCTTTTAAGAAAACACCATTAAAAAACCAAATTCCAAAGTATGATTTAAATCCTCCAATTCCTAAAACATTTTTATTATTGAAAGTATAAACAATTCCTCCCCATTTAGTGGTTTCAACTAGTGGAGTTTTATTTATAATTGATTTTAAAAAATCAATTTCTTTTTCCCACAAATCGTTTTGCTGCCAAGTTTTATTTGGTTTGTCCATTTTTTAATTATAGTTCTATTTGTGATACATTATTTATTTGAATTCCAAATACTATTCTTGCTCAAATCCATATTTAATTGCCAATTCAAGTACTTTTATATTTATATCTTTAAGTGTTTTAAATTTAATACAATAACCTGTTATAGTTGCTTTGCCAATTTTTTCTCCAAAGTTTTTAGATAAAAATGTTTTATCATCAATACCCATAATATAAACCGAGATTCCAGTTGTGTTTGCGCTCAAACCAACACGATAGAACTCTCTAGTTTTTCCATTTGCATATTTAATGGTGTAAATGCCATAGCCAATATTGGGGTTACTTACCGTTTTATTCTCACTGTTTTTACCATCTTCATACCATAGTCTGCATTGAGGTGCTATTTTAAGTATAAGTCTGTGCAACTCTTCCATTTCAGCTTGTTTCGGTTCAGCTTGGATAGAAATATATTCTTTAATTTGATTTTCTACATTCATAAGATATAAATTTAAAGATTTCTAGTTAAGCCGTAATTTAAAGATAAATTTGAATTGATTTTGTTTTTAAATGATTAATGATTTCTTTTCTACTTAATTTCATTAAAAATTTAGATTTTCGAGTAGGTTTTTGATATTTTTAGGAGGGTATTATAATTTATAGTATTTACCATCTTTAATTGCTATGATGTTAACTTTGGGTATAGTTTTCCTCTAAAACAATTCAAAGTAAAAAGATATTAGTAAAATACCAGCAATGAAGTAGTTTATTAATAAACTACTTTGTTTTAGATATAGAGCTCATTAATTTTTAATTATGAGCCAATACAAAAAAGATTAGCTTAAATTAACTAATTATGGATGTTATTCTTTGTCTAATTCTGCTTAATGATTGAGGTT
>CBFHBH010000471.1:0-1996 GCA_965653735.1 uncultured Flavobacterium sp.
TATAAATAAAAAATTATTTCACTGCAATCATTGATATTTCAATATTTACATTTTTAGGTAATGTCGCTACTTGAACTGTCTCACGGGCAGGTGCAGTAGCTTCATTAAAATATTTGCCATAAACGGAATTAATCCTAGCAAAATCTCCCATGTTCATAATGAATATTGTTGATTTAACTACGTTTTCAAAAGTCATGTCGGCAGCTTCTAATATAGCTTTCAAGTTTTGCATAACCTGTTCTGTTTCTACTTCAATATTATCTAAAATTAAGTTGTCTGTACCAGGAATAAAAGCTACTTGCCCAGAAATATATAACGTATTATCTGCTAATACGGCTTGATTGTACGGACCGATAGGAGCAGGAGCTTTTTCGGTAAAAATTATTTTTTTCATATAAATTGTATGTTTAGAAATATGATGATTAAAGTCTTCTGTCTGGCAAGCTACGTTTATCCCACTTGATGTCACTAAGAACTGATGAACTAATTCCTATGAAGAAGTACCAAGAGGCTCTGTCACCAATTGGATTCCAATTGAAATCCATTCGCCAACTTAATAAATCTCTTTCAAATCTTAATTGAGTGTATGTTACTCCATTTTGCACAAAATCATATCCGGAAGATACTCCAGCTTTCCAACGCGGAGATATATCAACATTACCAGAAAACATTAAGGAGCTTTGTGATATTTTGTTTTCTCTATTATTATTAGAATAGGTCAAAGAGTAGGCAAGTTTTAGATCCCAAGGTAAACTAGCGTTGAAAAATTCATCAAATTTTGTTTCATCATTATCTCCAAATTGACTTTTTTGTCTGTCACTGAAATCAGTTGTGGTTCCAAATAAATCATCTGCACGACCGCCACTTCGCAATCCTTTATTATTAAGTGAATTTTCTTTACCGTCCTTATTGCCATTAAAGTCTTTACTTGAAAAAGAATAGTTAATAGTCATATTGGCACTTGTCATTCTAAATAAACTTCCACTATTATTAATATTAAATACATCTACCATTTGACCTTTACTGTTTATGGCGTAAGGGTTCAAAGTCATACCAAAATTTACGTTCATTTTGTCTTTTAGTAAATTAGTTCCTCCACTTAACCTTAGAGGTGACCAACGTAATGAATCGGCACTAATGTTATAACTTGTTGAAAGATTAAAATTGTTAAGTAACATTATTTTTTTTGGCTCAACTTTGGTAGAATCTTTATCTCTAACTTTTGCTTCAAAAGTGTTATTTAAAGCAAAGCTAAGTATGTTACTATTTTGTTGTCCAGGTGCTCCAAAAATCCCTTTTTCAAAGCGAGTATATTTTTCCATTCTACCGCTTCCATCAGCAGCGTAAGTATCATAATATTTTTCAAAACTTGGCGTATAAGAGTAGCTTACATTAGGCCTCATTACATGTCTAATGGCTTGTATCTTTTTATCTTTACTTATGTTGAATGTTCCATAAATCGTTGTCCCAACACCCGAAGAAAAGTCGTATGTTCTAAAAGCATCAAATCCAGATTTTTCGATATCTTCTACCGTATTTGTTAAGGCATTATATTTTTTTTCAGTGGTTTTTAAATACCAAGTTTCAAGATAATTAGTCGAAGCTGTTACACTAAAATATTTAAATACTTTAAAGTTTGTGCTTAAAGGAATTGAATGCTGTAATCCGTTTTTAGCTTGTTTAAACATTTCAGATTTAAAAAATAAAGAATCATTTGTTTCAAATCTGTTTTCGCCTCTTAGGCTATACTGAAAATTAATGTTTTTAATTAAACCTTTTTTGGTTCCATTTTTAGGTGCAAATGGAAATATTCTATCAACGCTCGCTTGTAAAGTAGGTAAGGTCATATTGACAACACCAGTATTCGTGTTTTGAGAATGTGATGCTGTTAATGACATGTTTACTTGAGGAACACTATTGAATGTTTTGCTATATGAGATAGAAGAACTTAAGGTATTATTTAAAAAGTTTGCGGTGTTAAGTTGGTTAAAAGAAC
>CBFHBH010000472.1:0-1990 GCA_965653735.1 uncultured Flavobacterium sp.
ATTTTAATGTAAGCAATATTTAGGTTTGAAATATCCTGCATATAGAACCGCAGAATGTGTATTATCTAAAAAAATACCTATTATAGTGTGAAATATAAAAAGAAAAAGCTCCAGATTTCTCTGAAGCTTTTTATCGTTGTAGCGTCACCGGGACAAATGTCGAACTTTTTTTTGGAAGATTTAGAAAAAATATTGAATATTTCGGCAGGTCATTACTCTAAATTTGATACCGCTAATAAATAAATTATACGCATTATAAATACTGTCGAAAATAGGATTTATAGAATTCCCCATTCTCTTAATTGCGCGCCTATATGAAACTTCTATTGTAATAAAATAAATCTTTTAACACATTGGATTCTTCTTCAATCCATAGATTTTCTTTAATGAGTTTGGTTATTATTTCTCGTTCTTTGGATGAGAATACCTCTTTATCTAATCCAGAAAAAGGAATTTTGTAATTCCATCTGCTGTTGTGCTTGAAAGAATCTGATGGAAGGTATTGGTGCGGGAATGGAGGAGTCAGGATTTGGATTTCTGTCCCTCGTTTTTTTAGTTTACTCTTTATACGTTGGAATATTTCTAATCCATGAAAATCCCAGTCGCAACTGTAATACAGTGGGTATGCCAGTTCCATTTCATCAATATTGTCTAAAACTGCGATGTTGTTTCCGCCTACATACCATAGTTTAACTTCCAATTCTTTAGCGTTCCAAGGCTGTTTCAGAAAGGACTTGTTTTCACAGAGTATAATAGCTTTTGGATTAGGATAATCAACAACTAGTCTATATTGCAAATCTTTTGACGTTTGTGGGAATTCATCTATTTCCAAGATTTTCAGTACTGCGTTGCGAACGCTGTTCCTGAATTTCAAATATTTTGAGCCTGCATAGTCGAAAATTTTACCCGAAAAGTCTTCTATGTTCGTGAGGTTGTCTCTAAGCTCGTTTCTACTTTCGTAAATGACCATCAATGTACGGATATCTTCCTCGGTAAAATTTTTACCGCCGTCTGGTCGGATACCTACCTGATTAAGAAAGTTGTAATAGTATTGATAAGCAGATTGAAAGTTGTTTTCGTAATATTCTTCATAACCATCGCCAGCAACCAGAACATTGCTATTGCCTTTTTTTTGAGCAATAAGTTCTGTTTGTGTCATTAAGTAACGGATATAATCGACATGCTGAATTTTTGCTGTTGTTTTCTTTTTTTCATACAGATCATTCAGTGATTTTAATACGGGCCATGTAAAATCTTTACTATGTAGTTTCTTCAAAGATTCCATCGATGTTTTCTGTTAATTGTCCTTTGTGAAAGATGCCTAATGGTGGTACATAGCTCAAGCCATTTGCATCTTTATTGTCGTGCATGATATAGATATATTGTCCTTCTTCATTTATGTCACCAGCAGTTTCGATTGACATGGTAACGATTTGGTATTTTTCCTTTTTTGCTAATTTATGTAACATTTCATAGTTGCTTCCTAAACCTTCCGCTTCATCAATCGGCATAATCCTTATTCCTGTGCAGTCTTCATCTTCAATGAGTGATAGTCTTGCAAGGCAGAGCAGTGCATTGGCGGTATAGGTTTGCCCATTGCTTCCCGAATTTTTTAGACCGTCTTGCTTGATTTCAAAAAGGAGATCAAAATAAGAGCGAGGATTGAGCAGGTCTTGTACGGTGGCTTCTCTTGTTCCGTTTGCTTCTCGGAATACGCTAATCATAATGTCGTCAATATCTTGTTTGTTGCTTATTGCAAATAGGCCTGTTTCCTGCATTTCGTTGGTGAGCCGTTTTCTGAAAACTTTCATCCAATCGTCTGGATATCCAGTAGCTGGTGCATGTTGCAGTGTCGCATAATTAGCTCCTGTAATCTTATTTTTTGAGAGGTAGTCGCTTATTTTCTGGACCTTGGTAAGATATCCGTTATAGATTGTAGTTAACTCTTTAAAAATGTTGTGTAGAATTTCTATTTTTCTGGAGCCAATGC
>CBFHBH010000473.1:0-1989 GCA_965653735.1 uncultured Flavobacterium sp.
ACAAAAGAAGGACTCGGTATAAGAAGTACTGCAAGAGTGTTAAGGATATCTACCACAACATTGCTAAAAAGAATTCTGCTAATTGCTAAAAGCATACCACAACCAATAATTACTAAAGGAAAAATTTATGAAGTTGATGAAATGTGTACTTGTGTAGGTTATAAAAAAAATTATATCTGGCTTGTATATGCTCTTGAAAGAATTACCAAAAAGGTTGTAAGTTTTTCAGTTGGAAGAAGAACCAATAAAACGTTGAGCAAAGTTTTAGACATCTTAAAACTGTCTGAAGCAAAGAAAATAGTAACAGATAAATTAAAAAATTACAGATATTTAATCGATCAACAACTTCATTCTGTCAAAAGATTTGGAACAAATCATATTGAAAGGCAAAACTTAACATTAAGAACACATCTAAAAAGACTTAATAGAAGAACGATATGTTTTAGTAAGAGTATAATTGTTTTAGTTGCAATTTTAAAAATTTATTTTTGGAAATAGTTGGCTTGTTGCAACTTAATTGCTTGAATATTGCAACAATAAAATCTTATTAATTACATTTTTAAAAATTTGAATTTTATAAGTTTTTATCTAATCGTTTCCAAAGTTTCCAAAGTTAGGAAACCTATAAATTTTTGCGTTTCCTAAGATATTGATCTGAAAACCCTTTAAAATAAAGGGTTTTAAAAATTTCGTTTCCAAGTTTCCAGAGTTTTCTAAATTTTCCCACTTTATTGGCTAGTAGTGTAGTTATTTTAAAATTTCATCCATATTCATTATTTGAACATTGGTAATGTTTTCAACAATTCCTACATAAATCATTGTTTCTTCAATTTTGCTATGAGCAAGAATTTTTTGCAAATGTTCTAATCTACCACCACAAATTAAAAAGTTGGTTGCAAAAGTGTGTCTTGCAACATGAAAGGTTAGTTTTTTAGATATTCCACAAAGTTTTGCAATCTTCTTTAATTCTCTATTTGTGTATTCGTTGGTGCTATTTATTTTGAAAAAATCATTGTAGATATATTTTCTGGCTGACTCATTTAATTTTATACGTTGAAATTTACCTGTTTTTTCTGCTGTAAAAACTACACTATCATTAATGAAATTTTCAATCTTTAGTTTTTGAACATCAGTAAATCTTAATCCAGTGAAGCAGCTAAACAAAAATCGAGCAATTATATTTTTATAAATATCAGGAACAAATTTACTGTTCCAGTATTCATCAATCATTTTTATTTCTTCAGGCATTAAAAAGGTTCTATCCCCTTTAAAGGATTTGTTTTTAATTTCTGAAAAGTCAATAGGGGAGTTTATACCTTTTTTATTAGCTATATGAAGGTACTTTTTAAAGCTTTTTATTGTTGTTGCAACTGTATTGTCATTATTCTTTAGTTTCTTCTTGCAATGGGCTTTTAAATCATTTACATAGTTTTCATCAATTTCGTAAAAAAACAGAGGACTTTTAAAGCCTTTCACCTTTGTAAGAACAGTCATTTGTTGACGATATGTACCTTCTTTGAGTATTTCTTTTTGCCTTTCCATTTCCTGTTCCCAAAATTTTATAAAATCAACTCTAGATGTTGGGTTGTTTAGATCTTGAATTAAACTTTCGATTGTCATAACTTTTCCAGCAAGACGATAATTTACTTCAATAGTATTTATGTCAGCTAATTTTTTTTCGATTAGCAGGTTTAAGTCTTTATAATTTTTGTTTGATGACTTAAAGCGTTGGTTCTTTAGATCAAAATCTTTTTCTAATACAGAGAACTGCATATTTATCTTTTTTACAACCCTATTCAGTGTAGCTTGAATATAAACGCTACAACTTCCATCAGGTCTTGGCTGGTCATTTCTTAAACGCACCTTGCAATTTAGTTTCCCTGTTGCTGTCATAGGGAAACTGTTAGTGAAATTTTCTCTACTATACGTAATAATAAAATTATTTGCCATATCCTTAAAATGCTAAAGGCGAATAGCTTACCGTTTTTT
>CBFHBH010000474.1:0-1980 GCA_965653735.1 uncultured Flavobacterium sp.
GTAAAATTTATATAGCAGTTTATGCAGAAAATTATTTAGGTGTTATACATAATCCTAATAATTTAGGAACAAATTGCAATCTTCAAATAAATGCTGTTGGTTTGTTGGGAATGCAATGTTTAGGTGGTTTGCCCGCATTTAATCAATCTTTTTTCTTTAATCCGGACATTCAGTTTAGTAATGCATGTGTTGGAGAAAGTACAGTTTTTCAGGCCAGTGCAGCTCAACAAATAACGGGTGTTAATTGGGATTTTGGAGATGGTTCAACATCTACTGTTATAAATCCAACATATACTTATACTGTGCCAGGTCAATATACAGTTACTGCAGAAGTATTTAGTAACTTAGGGGTAGAAATAATAAATAGAAACATTATAGTCACACAACCTCCTGTCGTTACAACTCCAAATGTGGTTTTTTGTGAAAATGGAGATGGTACTTATACTGTTAACACTTCAACAATAGAATCACAAATTGTTGGCGGTCAAAGCGGATTAGTTGTTAATTTTTTTGATAGTAATTACAATGCAATACCTAAGCCTTTAGCTAATCCATTAGTTACATCTAGTCAAGGAATTAAGGCAGAGGTTTATGATTCTTCAGCTCCCAATTGTGTTGTTAAAATAGATGTTCCGTTTCAACCACGAGGAATTCCGGATATTATCTTAACTGATAACAAATTGATATGTTTGAATTTTCCTCCTCAAGAGATAAATGCAGGAATTAATGACGGTTCACCTGCTTCAAATTATACATATCAATGGTTTTTAAATAATAATGAGATTGTTGGAGCAACAAGTTATACATTGAATGTTCAAAGTGCAGGTTTGTATTCTGTAATTGTAACAAATAGTTTTGGCTGTTCAAATACAAGAACAATTACTGTAACTGCATCAGATATTGCTGTTTTTACAGATATTCAAGTAGCTGATTTATCTTCATCGAATACAATAACTGTTAATGTTTCGGGGGTTGGGAATTATGTTTATGGATTAGATTATGAAAATGGTGTTTTTCAAACCGAAAATGTCTTTTTCAACGTAAGTGAAGGAATTCATACAGTTTATGTCAAAGATCTAAATGGTTGCGGAATAATTTCTCGCGAAGTAGCGGTATTGAGTATACCAGATTATTTTACTCCTAATGGAGATGGTATTAATGATTATTGGACAGTAAAAGGACTAAAGATAGCAGGTAACGAAAATTCTAGCCTTTACATTTTTAATAGGTTTGGAAAGCTTCTTAAACAGATTAATGTAGCTAGCGAAGGTTGGAATGGTACTTTCAATGGGAAAGAAGCTCCTTCAGACGATTATTGGTATCTTTTAAAATTAAGTGATGGTCGTGACGTAAGAGGACATTTTACTCTTAAACGATAGTTTATTTTGCCTTTAATTTTTCGATTAAAACATCTTCAATTAGGCTCTTTGTTTTTACAACATCGTTAGTATTGTCATTAGGGATGGTCATAGAAAGAACATAGTGTTTTATTCTCCATTCTTTACCTACTTTAATCAATACGCCAGATCCTCGACAAATTTTCATTTGTGTATTAAGTAATTCGTCAAACCAAGCAATGTTTTTAGATTTGTCAAAATAGATATGGCGTTCTAAAGCTGTAAAATTCCACGCTCTTCCTTTGTCAAAATATGGTTTTGCAAAATCCATAAATTGTTTTTTGTTCCAATTCTCTGTTGCGTCGGTTCCTATGAAAATAGATTCATCTGCTAAATAACTAAAATAGTTGTCAAATTGGACTTCGGCAGCAGCTTTATGCCAATTGTCTAGTAACAGATTGATTTCATTTTTTTCTTTTGTTTGAGCGAAAGAAATGCAAGAGATTAGCAGTAAGAAAATCATTTTTTTCATGATTGATGTTTTTTCAAATATAATGGAATAAAAAAAGCATCACAATTGTGATGCTTTTTTTGCTCCCCCTCTTGGGCTCGAACCAAGGACCCTCTGATTAACAGTCAGATG
>CBFHBH010000475.1:0-1968 GCA_965653735.1 uncultured Flavobacterium sp.
AAAAATATTCGCACAAATTGGAACCAATAAATCCAGCACCACCTGTTATCAATAATTTTTTCATCAATTTGTTTTTTTATTTTTTAAATATCTTTTCGAATATTTTTTTGATTGGATTTTTAACTTCATCTACTTCTAAATACCCTTCACCATAGTTACCATAGCCGTATCCATATCCGTATCCATATCCGTATCCATATCCGTATCTAGCTTTAATTTCAAATCCATTGAAGACAATACTTATATTATTAAGTTCTCCTCTTTTATGTTTATTATTAACCAAGGTTAGCATATCATTTTTAGTTACATTTTGTCTTACAACATAAAGTGTCGCATCACAGAATTGTGTTAATTCTAAAGCATCAGAAACTAATCCAACAGGAGGAGTATCTAATATTATGTAATCATATCTACCTTTAAGTTCATTTATCATTTCCCCCATGCTTTCTCCCATAATTAACTCTGAAGGATTTGGAGGTATTGGTCCAGAAGGTATAAAGTCAAGATAAGGAATTTGTGTTTGCTGAACTATTTCATCAATTGTTTTTTGACCAATTAAATAGTTAACAGCACCAACTGTGTTTTCTGTTTTAAAATCTTCAAATATTTTAGGCTTTCTTAAATCAAGACCAACAATAACAGTCTTTTTTTCACTCAATGCAAAAACTGTTGCAATGTTTATAGAGCAAAAAGTTTTTCCTTCTCCACCAATCGATGAAGTTAACATAAGAACTTTTGTTCCAGCTTGTTGTTTTTTATATAAAAATTGAAGAGAAGATCTAATAGCCCTAAAACTTTCTGCCAACGGTGATTTAGGTTTTTCAAAAACAGCTAAATTAGAAGAAGTATGTTTTTTACCAATAACACCAATAACAGGAATTTTTGTTAGTCTAGATATGTCTCCTGTATTCTTAATAGTATTATCAAGAATGGTTTTTACAAAAACTAAAATCAAGGGTATCAACAATCCTAACAAAACCGCCAAAACATAGTTTACGCTTGTTTTTGGACCAAGCAAACCTCCTCCTGTGTCCTTAGCTGTATCAATAAATTGAATATCTGATAAATTAGCAGCTTTTACAATATCAGCCTCGCTTCTTTTCTCTAAAAAAGTATTATAAATATTTTTATTAAGATCGTATTTTCTGTTTATTTTAACTAATTCCTGTTGCTGCCCTGGCAACTTTCTTATATCACTTTCTGCCCTACCAATCTTTCTATTTACAACTCCTAAATCATAGTGAATTGAAGCCTTTGCTGTAGAAATATTTTCAAGCAAAACGCTTTTTAAAGCATCCATTTGAACATCAAAATCCTTAAACTTCTTCTCATTCTTTAATGTATAAGCCATTTCGGATCTTTCGGCTGATAATGCTGTCAGTTTTGAAACATTTGAAACAATGTTAGGATCATCAATTCCTGCTACTGACGGGGCTGGGAGTTTAGAAAAATCTACGCTGTTTACTAAATATGCCTTTAAAGAATTATAATAGTTTAATTTCCTATTTATCAAATCTTTTTCAACATCAAGCCCAGATAATTGAGATGTAATTTGTTCTCCACCTGCCTCAACCTCAAAAATATTTTTGTCTTTACTAAAATCCTTAAGTTCGTCTTCAGTATTTTTAAGTTGGCCTTCCATTGCCACAAGAGTACTATCAATAAAAGATATTGTATTAGTTGCAAATTGATTCTTTAATTGCAATTGTCTATTCATCAAGATATTAATAGTACCATTTAAGTAATCGACCATTCTTGGTTTATTAGTCCCTTGAAGATTTAATTTCAAAATCGATCCTGCTTTCGCATCAGTTTCTACATCAATACCTTGATAGCTACCCACAACTCCATTGAAATCAGCAAATCTTACCATGTAAGTTCCACCCTCATAGAGACCTGGGTTTGATGTAAGTTCTAATTTCCAATGTAAAAAAGGTAAAGAAACTTGCTCTCCAATTTTATACCTTT
>CBFHBH010000476.1:0-1967 GCA_965653735.1 uncultured Flavobacterium sp.
CTTACTGCCTGCTTTAGAGGCTGATTTGGCTAATAATGCTGAGCTAAAAGTAGCCTTTGAAAGTGATATTGAGCTAATAGAGACTTGGAAGAACTTGTCTCCAGATGTACCATTAATTGAAAGACGTAGCTCAGAATTTTTATCTTATGTTAAGGGTTTAACCAATGACTCAGAATTTTATCCTCATATTGATGGAGAAATAACTGCAAATCAGTGAGGGTAATCTAATCCTTTGAGAGGAGGAAGAGGAATTGCTAAAAATACTAATCCCTCAGATATTGCTACAACAACAGAGTCTGCTTGGTATAATTCTTCTTCAAAAGTAAGAAGAGCATGGATAGACGTATATGACTCTGCTGCAGGAATTTGGAAATTTAAAGAAACAGCAGCATCAAGTTTTTTCCCTGAAGGATGGACAAAACAACGAATTATTGAAGAAATTGCTTCAGCCATAAAAAATGCAAAAGCTAATGGAAATTTTGGTGGAGTTAATGGGAAAGCAGATTTATGGCAAGGTACTTCTTCCAGTGGAATAATAATACAAGGATATAAAACTACTAGTTCCTCAAGTGGAATAGCAACCGCTTGGCCATTAATGACACCTTAACAATTATGGAATACAAATTTGGATATTGGAAATACAATGATGGTACTAATGTAAGGTATACTCCATTTTTTGATAAGATGGGAAATGATTACCTTGACCCATTAATTGATTACTTTGTAATGCTAGAATATTATTATATTAACTATAAGCAAGGTAATAATATTGCTAATTGGTTAGATTTGATTGAGAGGCAAATCTATTTAAAAGATAATCAGGAATACTTCGGAGATAACGTATGCGTATTTTTTGATAATGATAATGTTAAAATAATCAACTATTGGGATTATGAAGCAGGTAAAGATAATTATTGCGAATTAGAATTAATTAAATTAAAACAGCTTACTACTGAATGGAAATGGTTTGTAATAGATTGGGAAATTAAGATGATAAAAGGAGAAATATAATTGGACAAACAAAGGATTATTGACGAAGTTTCATAAGAAGTAAAAATAAAATACTTAATGGTAGTAATGTAAAAATTGTTTATCCATCATTTACTAATGGTTTTAAACAATAAAATAAATAATAAGATTTGAGCTAAAAAAGAAAAAATATATTCTTTATACTGGTAGGATAGAAATTATAAAATATCTGAAAACTTTCCCTCCAAATGAAAGGATTAGAGATATTTTATCCACTTTTAATATATTGGGATTAGAAGACGATTTAGCTGATTTAGATAAGATTATTAATGGTGAAATAGAACGATTTAATTGGTGGGGATCAGAACTACATTTCATTGTAACTGAAAAAGATTCAACAAAATTGTATTTTGATATTTTGCTTAATGAATTTAATATGAAAGAATATATAGAAGTATCTACCACTAAAATATATCCAATATTAAAAGCATATATTGACTTTTTGAAGGAAGATGAAGCTTAATTCTCTTGTTTTGGACTATCTATAGTAAGCCGCAAAAATTTATTAAAAGCCTAAATGATTATAAAGTATGAAGGCGCTTTTAGAGTTAGAAATGTTACTTATTGATTTAGAAAATTGTATAAATTCGGTTGTGCCCACTGATATAAAAAAACAATTAATAGATGGAGGTTGGATTTGCCCAAATAATGATTATTATTTTGAAAAGAAAATTGCAGATAGGGTTTTGGGAATTTCTTTTAGTGAAAAAAAAATGTGTTTATATCAATATGTAATATTTCATCACATAGATGAACAGTATTTTTTTATGGATGAAGAAGGAAGAAAAGAAGAGTGGGCAGATTTTGATAAAGCATTTTATGAAATACATGATTCGTTAATGGCAAATGAAAATTATCAATTGATAGTCTTAGATTCTTGTTATTCAGATGATGAAGATTTAGGAGAATTTAAATATGCTTATTATTTACATAAAAAT
>CBFHBH010000477.1:0-1958 GCA_965653735.1 uncultured Flavobacterium sp.
TCATATTGGCAAAAACGTTGTCGACTACCACAATACCATCATCCACGAGCATTCCAAGTCCCATAACAAGTCCAAATAACACCATTGTATTCATGGTTACTCCAATGGCTTGTAACAATGTAAAGGCAATAAATATCGATAACGGAATAGCAGCTCCAACAAATAATGAGTTACGTAATCCCATGGTAAACATTAACACAATCATTACCAGTACGACCCCAAAAATAATGTGGTTTGATAACTCATCTACTTGATGTTCTACGCGTGAAGATTGATCATTTGTCAAGGTTACTTGTAAATTTTTAGGTAAAACCGTTTCTTGAGCTTTTTTAACCACTTCTTTTACTTGATCAATCGCAGTAATCATGTTTTGTCCTGAACGTTTTTTCACATTCAACATCACTACCTCTTCATTTTTCTCACGAGCATAAGTAGTACGTTCTTTTTCCTTAAAGCTGATTTTTGCAATATCTTTTAAGTAAACAGATCCTCCATATGACTTTACAATAACATTTTCTAATTCAGATGGATCTTGAATTTCACCAATAATTCTGATGTTATTTCTTGCCCCTTGAGAAATTAAATTTCCTCCAGACAAAGTCATATTTTCGTACTTTACAGCACTTGCAATATCATCGAAGCTTACTTGTGCAGCATTCATTTTATAAACAACCTGTGCCGCCGTCATCTTGAAGATGTCCACTGCAATTTCAACTTCTTTATCATCAACACCAAGAATATCTACTGCCTTAACTTCAGAAATATCTTCGATTTCATCTTCAAGATATTCTCCGTATTTTTTTAATTGTTGCGCAGTATAATCTCCTTTCAAGTTGATATTCAAAATAGGTACTTCTTCTGCAATATTGATGCTGAAAACATTTGGTTCTACTTTACTACCATTGTCTAGTGTAGGCCAATCAGTATCTGCTTTAGAAACATCTACTTTGTCTTTAATTAAAATCTTAGCTTGATCAACAGTAATATCGTCGTCAAATTCGGCCACAATCATTCCGTAATCCTGAAACGAACTTGAAGTCACTTTATTAACTCCACTAATGTTTTTGATATTATCTTCTAACGGGTCAGTTACCAATTTTTCCACATCTTCAGCCGAGTTTCCTGGGAAAATTGAAGAAATGTAAATTTTGTTTTCGATGATTTCAGGGAAATCCTCACGCGGCATGGTTACATAGGCATAAATCCCTGTAATTACCACGATAAATGTAAGTATATATACGGTCACTCGGTTGTCTACTGCCCAACTCGATATGCCAAATTCTTTCTGCTGATGCGACATTGTTATACTATTTTATAGTTTAAAATTGAAGCTGGTTTTCTTGAAGAGTAAGAAATTAACCAACAAAGCTTAGTCGTCAATAAGCCAGCTTCAATTTTTGATTTAGAAAGTTAATTTCATTCCTTCAGAAACTGTATTTGCTCCTTCTGAAACAACTACATCACCAGTTTTTAAACCTGATAAAATTTCTGTATTATTATTAGCATTTTGACCAACTTTTACGATAGTCTTTTTAGCAACTCCTGCATTTTTTGAAGCATTAGTTACTACATAAACATATTTTGTACCATTAGCATCTTGCTGTATAACACTTGTAGGAACTACAGTTGCTGATTTATTAGAATAATCTACAATTTTAAGTTTTGCCACTTGGTTAGGACGTAACAAGTTCTCTGGATTTGGAACCGAAACTTCAATACCAAAGCTTCTGTTTGCAGGATTAATTGTTTTAGCAACTTGACGAACTTTACCCATATATGTTTTTCCAATCGAAGTAATATTTGCTTCTACAGAAGTACCTACTTTTACTTTACCTACATACATTTCTGGAACATCTGTTCTAACATACATTTGGCCTAAGTTAACAATACGCATTAATCCTTGCGGACTTGCTGAAACTACTTGTCCTCTTTCTACAAAAACCTCATCGATAACACCG
>CBFHBH010000478.1:0-1947 GCA_965653735.1 uncultured Flavobacterium sp.
ATGAACAAAACCATTAGCTTCGAGTTTGTCCACCAACATTAAAAACTGTTCATGTGCTACACCATCATCAAGCGCTGGAATCTCTCCTTTTTGAATCATTTTTTCTAAAGCTGTTTTATGCTCCACAGTTAATGCATAGCTTGATATATGAGGAATATTTAAATCAAGTAATACCTGAATATTTTTTAGCCATTTATCATTTGTCAATCCTGGAATTCCATAAATCAAATCGACCGAAATATTGTCAAAATATTGAACAGCTAATTCAATACATTTTTTTGCTTCATTAGCATTATGAGCACGATTCATCAACTTTAAATCTTCTTCAAAAAAAGACTGTACTCCTATTGACAATCTATTTACTCGAGAAGCTGCTAGTTCTTTAATCCGTTTATCATTTAAATCATCAGGATTGGCTTCTATAGTTATCTCGGTATTATCTGAAACTTTATAATTGGCATAAACCTCATCGATTAAATGATTCAAATCCTCTGAAGACAATATAGAAGGAGTTCCACCACCAAAATAAATAGTTTCTACTAGTTCACCTTTAAATTCATTTTTTCGTAAAACAAGTTCTTTGGTCAAAGCCAAAACCATTGCATCACTTTTCTTCAATGAGGTTGAAAAGTGAAAATCGCAGTAATGACAAGCCTGCTTGCAAAATGGGATATGAATATAAATTCCTGCCAAACTATTTTTTTACTCTATTTTCATTTTGTTTCACAAAGGCATCCCAACCAGAATAACTTTTACCAATCTCTACTCTTCCCGAATTAAAAAAATGGCAAACAGCTGCTGCCAAACCATCCGTAGAATCTAGGTTTTTAGGCAACTCTTTTAATCCTAATAATTGCTGAAGCATTTTAGCGACTTGTTCCTTACTTGCATTTCCGTTTCCTGTAATTGCCATTTTAATTTTCTTAGGCTCATATTCTGTAATTGGAATTTGCCGTGATAAACCCGCAGCCATTGCAACACCTTGTGCTCTTCCAAGCTTCAGCATTGATTGCACGTTTTTACCAAAGAAAGGTGCCTCGATTGCAATTTCATCAGGATGATAGGTGTCGATTAACTCAATTGTTCGTTCAAAAATTCGTTTCAAACGCATATAGTGATCGTCCATTTTGTTTAATTGCAATTCATTAAGTTGGACAAATTCCATCTTTTTATTGACTACTCGAATGAGTCCAAAACCCATAATTGTGGTACCTGGATCAATTCCTAATATGATACGTTCGTTTGACACTCTTTTTATTTGAAAGGTTAAAGGTTAAACGTCTAAAGTTTCGTTACTTTGCTTCAATGATAACTGTAAGCGACAAAGCTAAGCAATTCCTTATACTTCTCCTTAAACTTTGCATTGTTGGAGGAGCTTTTTATTTTATTTATGATCGATTAGCACATGACAATCAATTAAATTGGAGTCAATTCAATAAATTACTGATTGAAAAAGCCTCTATAGGAAATGTTTGCTTTATTTTATTTCTCTCTTTTTTAAACCGTTATCTAGAAATTCTTAAATGGAAAAACTTGGTAAATTTCATAAAACCGATAACTATATGGGAATCTACAAAACAGGTTATGGGAGCCTTAACATTGGCTCTTTTCACTCCAAATGGAATAGGTGAATATGCAGGAAAAGCGTTGTTTTTTGAAAAAGAAAAAAGCAAAAAAATTGTCTTTCTGAATTTAATTTGTAACGGAATCCAGATGATTTTAACGGTTATTTTTGGCACTTTTGGATTATTATATTTCAATGCTTCTTTCAACATCATTACTCCTAAAAGTGTTATTTTAATTTTCGGATTGTTTATTGTACTACTTTCCCTTTCATTTTTCATGAAGAGAATTAATATTAAAGGATATTCCTTGGAAAAACTGATCCACAAAATCAATGTCATTCCTAAAAAAATACACCAAAAAAACATTTTATTAGCCGTTGCC
>CBFHBH010000479.1:0-1930 GCA_965653735.1 uncultured Flavobacterium sp.
TTTACGGGAATTTTTACCTTCCTGAGGTTGAAAGTACAATGCGAAAAACTTCAAATTCTTCGGAATCGGAATTTTACCCTGGGTTTTTAGGTGATTACTTTGCTAAAAGTATGCAGCCAAAAGCAAAATTGAATAAAATGAAAACGTTCAAAAAAACGGATCCAATTGGAAGTAAACTAGGCAGAAATGTAATTGAGATTTTCATTACTCAACAGAATAAATTATTAGAATTGCTTCAGGCATCTGAAAAAGTTAACTTGAATAAGCTGAAAACTGGAATTAGTATCACTAAATGGATTCGGATTAAACTAGGGGATACTTTCCGATTCGTGATTTATCATAACCAAAGACATATTCTTCAGGCAGAAAGAGTTTTGGCCTTTCAAAAGAATTGATTTTAATTTTCTAATTTTAAGAAGTCAAAATCTGAATAAAGAAGAAATAAACAAAAACTATAAATATGTTCACATTAGCACAAATTAAAGAAGCACACTCTAAGGTAAAATCTGGTGCCGATTTTTCTAATTATATAAAAGACTTAATAGCGTTAGGTGTAACAAATTATGAAACATTTGTTTCTGATGGGCATACGGTTTTTGAAGGAGAAGATGAATATAAGGTTCTATCAGAACCAAAATATAACGATTTAATTATTTCAGATTCGGCTAATGTTGAACAATTCAAATTAGATTTAAAAACACATCAGCAAGGAAAAACAGATTATATGACTTTCTGTAATGATTGTGCGAAATCTGGAATCGAAAAATGGGTAGTTTCAATGCAAAATCTGACTTGCACTTATTTTGATAAAAGAGGAAATGAGTTGCTTCAAGAAAGTATCCCACAATAGTGATCTTTTGATTTAATTCATATGAGAATTAGAAATATTGTCATTGTATTATTGATTTCAATCTTTTATTCTTGTAAAGAATCAAAAAGAAATCATGAGTATAAAGATTTCGAATTTTACGAAGGATTTACATTGCTAAAAAATCAAGGATTTGAATATTCTAAACAATGTGTTTTTGAAATTAGGAAATATAAAATTATAGTTGAAGAGTATAGAAAATATAATCATAGTAGATTGATATCATCTTATTCTTGTCTTGCAGAAGGGAAATTGGATAATCAAATTGATAATAGAAAAGAAAAATTGATTCTAAAAGATGATAAGTTGATTTTTCAAAATAAGGAATTTGAAGTTTTAGAAATTTATGGAGATTCTATAATTGGTAAAAATGATGAAGTCGATATTGTAGTTGTCCTAAAAAAAAAATCCCGAGTATAACTCGGGATTTTTTGTGTTTATTGTTTTACTATTTTTTGAGAATATTCTTTGTTGTCCAACTGAACAAGAAGTACATATGTTCCACTAGAAAGCTTTTCTAAATTAATTTCTGTTACAAAGTCTTTTTCTTTAACAATTGATTCAGAAGAGTACACTTGTTTTCCAGTGATGTCATAAACAGAGAAGGACGCTTTTCCTGAATTTATATTGGTTAATTTCACTGATACTAAGCCAGAAGTTGGATTCGGGTAAACTTTAAAAGAAGGCTCACCTATAGTAATGAAGTTGCCATTATTTTCTGAAATTTTTGCTGCACAACTTATAGCAGTAACAGACCTTGTTCCATTCGAATTATTTGTTGTTCCAGCACTATTTTTTGCTACCATTGAATAGGTATACGTAGTTCCTGCGGTAATTAGATATGTGTTTAAAAATGAAGTTCCCGTTACGTCCTGTGCATATAAATTTCCGTTTCTGTAAATATCATATGAAGTGGCATTTGCAGAAGCTGTCCAAGTTACGTTAATTGCACTTGTAGAACCACTACAAGTAGCTGTAGTGCTAACTGTAAATAATCCTGGAACACAACCAACAGCGGTTGCCGTTTTTGTGCCATTTGAATTATCAGTTGAACCGGCTGTA
>CBFHBH010000480.1:0-1895 GCA_965653735.1 uncultured Flavobacterium sp.
GAAGGTGCTAACGGATTGCCAATCCACAGACAAGCTCCTAAATTCGAAGATTTATCAACTTCATCAGAAGTTTTATTTACAGGTATTAAAGTAATCGATTTGATCGAGCCTTATGCAAAAGGAGGTAAAATTGGATTGTTTGGTGGTGCTGGAGTAGGTAAAACGGTATTGATTCAGGAGTTAATTAACAATATTGCAAAAGGTCACGGAGGTCTTTCTGTATTCGCAGGAGTAGGTGAAAGAACACGTGAAGGAAATGACTTACTTCGTGAGATGTTAGAGTCAGGGATTATTAAATATGGTGAAGATTTCATGCACTCTATGGAAAATGGTGGATGGGATTTAACTAAAGTTGACAAAGTGGGGATGAGAGATTCTAAAGCTACTTTCGTTTTCGGTCAGATGAATGAGCCACCTGGAGCACGTGCTCGTGTTGCATTATCAGGTTTATCAATTGCTGAGTATTTCCGTGATGGAGCTGGATCAGATCAAGGTAAAGACGTACTTTTCTTCGTAGATAACATCTTCCGTTTTACACAAGCGGGTTCTGAGGTATCTGCGTTATTAGGTCGTATGCCATCTGCGGTAGGTTACCAACCTACATTAGCAACTGAGATGGGTGCGATGCAAGAGCGTATTACTTCAACTAAAAAAGGATCAATTACTTCAGTACAAGCGGTATATGTACCTGCGGATGACTTAACTGACCCGGCGCCAGCTACAACTTTCGCTCACTTAGATGCTACAACAGTATTATCTCGTAAAATTGCTGAGTTAGGTATTTATCCAGCGGTAGATCCATTAGATTCTACTTCTCGTATCTTAACTCCTGAAATCTTAGGAAATGAGCATTATGACTGTGCTCAAAGAGTAAAAGAAATTCTACAAAAATACAAACAGCTACAAGACATCATTGCTATCTTAGGTATGGAAGAATTATCAGAAGACGATAAATTAGCTGTATCAAGAGCACGTCGTGTACAACGTTTCTTATCTCAACCGTTCCACGTTGCTGAGCAGTTTACAGGTATCCCAGGTGTATTAGTAGATATTAAAGATACTATCAAAGGATTTAACATGATTATTGATGGTGAGTTAGATCATTTACCAGAAGCAGCTTTCAACTTGAAAGGTACTATCGAAGATGTTATCGAAGCTGGTCAAAAAATGTTAACTGAAGCATAATTTTAATTGCTTAAAGCCTAAAGCTTAAAGCTAAAGCAAATAAAAGATGATTGTAGAAATCGTATCGCCAGAAGCCACTTTATTTTCAGGAGAAGTTACATCTGTAGCAGTTCCAGGAGTAAATGGTGAGTTCCAAATGTTGAATAACCACGCACCTATTGTGTCGTTATTAGGAAAAGGGAATGTAAAAATTGTTGGTTCTAATATTAAAATTGCTAAAGAATTTGTAGCAAAATTTAATAAAGTGAATGAACAAACATTTTGGTTACCTATCAATTCAGGAACTATCGAAATGAATGATAATAAAATAATTGTATTAGCTGACTAATTCAATTTCAAATAAAGTAAAAGCCCAACACATTGTTGGGCTTTTTTTATGATTTTATTTAAATGTTTTTGATGGCATTGATGAAATAAGGAGAATCATTCCACCGTATCTTTTTGTAGCTAATATCTTTTTTAAGTGATTCTGGAAGGCAGTTCCAAATGGCCTGATTCATTTTTTCTAAAAGAAGCTTTTTAGAAAATGTGTCTGATACTACAAAACTGATTTCCCTCACTGGCTTTGGGTCTTTGAAAGGTTTAAAAAGCGCTGATTCTTTTTCATTTATAATAGAAAGTTGTGGTACAATGGCAAATCCTAATTGGGCACGAACAAGATTTTTAAGTGTTTCAATTGAACTGATTTCATAACGGAATTGTTCCTTTAT
>CBFHBH010000481.1:0-1891 GCA_965653735.1 uncultured Flavobacterium sp.
AATATTTAATATGCCAATCCCACAATTAGGTCTTTCAATGTCTATTACTGATAACGAAGGATCTCCTTTATATGCTGGTGTAGGTCAAAGAGAGCACATGACTAGCTTTGATTCTGCATTGAAAAAACATACAATTACAATAGTCATTACAGATGAAGAGGCTGGTAAAGTAACTGTTAACCTTAGAAAAGGGAGTAAAACTTCAGAAGTAGAATTGGTAACTTATAAAATGAGTATTACCGATGATAAAACCAATGAAACAAATTATTACGAAGTTACTCGTGATACATTGCTTTTAAAAGAAATTAAAGAGAAATCAGTAAGTAGATTCACTTTTCTGGGTATTGAATGGTTCAAAAGGCAAATCGTAAAACTTCCAGCTATATCTTACGAACCGTTAAAAACTACAATCGAATACTTTGAAGTCTCTCGTTATAGAACCATGCGTGAAAACTATTTAGCATATAGTTTAAAAAAAGGAACTGCTGTTGCTCATTTGGTTGCTGGACAACTTCCTGAAAAAACATTTTTGGATTCTAAAAATGAAAACTTTTTTTGTGTAATTGATAATAGTGATGGACAACGTTTCATTGGAGATATTAAATACAGAGAAAAATTTATTAAAACCATTCCTAATGTTGAAATTCAGGTGATAAAAAGAAATAAATCTGTGAAGGAATTTGAACTTGATAAATCAGGAAAAGTAAATAAAATAGTCTATTTATAATGTACGGAGTTTATTATAAAACGCCAATAAGTTTTAAGGACTTAATGGCAAAGAAAGAAATTGATAAAACAAACCTAGAGCATTCTATCGCTCAGTATATCAATTTAGTTGCGACAACTTCTTTTGGTGAATGTAAGTTTGATGAAATGTTTGGATGTAAAATCTGGGAAACCGATTTTGATTTACTCTCAGATCAAAATACTCTTAAAGATAAAATTCGTGATGCTTTAAAATTAGCAATTAAAAAGCATGAATACAGACTTGATGTTACCGAAATAGAAGTTAGTATAACAGAAGCAAAAGCTGTTTCATACAATAACAATTTACGAATGAAGAAAAAAGTAAATGTTACTGTTAAGGGCAATGTTAAAAAAACAAATAGAGACTTTAATTTTTATGGGTACTTTTTCGTAGGACCACTATCATATATTTAAAATTTATGGAAATTCAAGAACGTATTAAAGATAGAATTTTAAAAAGAGCTGCTAGAGTTTGGGGTTATAACGATAGTGAATTAGAAACTTCATTTGACCCAATCGTAGCTATGCTATTAGAAGCTTGTGCCTCAGAATTAGAGAAATTATCGGTAGAACTTAACAATTCAGATGCACGTATAATAGAACGTTTACTTGAAGTAATGTCTCCTGCATCAAATACTGGTGCGTTACCATCAAGGACAATTATTCATGCGACACCTTCAGAAAACAATTATAAATTAATGCTCGAGCATCAATTTCATTGTAAAAAAAACATTCCAAATATTTACGATCCTATTAAACCTATAATTAAGGAAGTCTATTTTGGTCCTACTGCAAATTTTGTGCTTACAAGTGCAGAAGTACAATTTATGGCTTTTGATAAATCTCTTTACAGTTTTAATAAAGCCATTCATAAGGAATTTTTCTTAAAATCAAATAAATCATTACCTCAATCTACACTCTGGTTAGGAGTAAAATGCATTGAACCTAATGAAATTTTGAAACAATTAATGTTTTTTGTAGATGTAAAAAACACACATCAAAGAGAAGTGTTTTATCATTATCTAAAACAAGCAAAAATATTCTTAGGAGATAAGGAAATCAGTTTCAAAGAAGGTTATAATGCAGTTACCAAAGAGCTTGATGTAGATGCAATAGTTACTAAAAATTACAATAGAATTAATCA
>CBFHBH010000482.1:0-1889 GCA_965653735.1 uncultured Flavobacterium sp.
AGGAACTAACAAAAGGTGACAATGAGAATATTGCAGGAGGGATTGAAACTGGAATAGATCGTACCTCGCGACTTTTTTATGTGGCGTGCAGTAGAGCGAAAGACAGTTTAGCTATTGTTGCATATACTGATAAACCAGAGCAACTAAAGACCAATTTATTAGAGTTAGAATGGTTTAATGAAGATGAAATAGAAATTATAAAATAATTACTTGCCATGAAATAGGTTTTACGTGGTGAACTGACTTGGAAATTTGTTCTTTTAATAAACTTTCCTAATAAATCGAGACTTTGGTTCCTAAACCCACGAACGCAAAGCACAAAAAACTTTAGCAACAACTCTTAACGACTGGAAACCTGAACGAACTTTTGCAGATGATAGGAACAGAACTCATAATCAATTTTAAAAACAACAAGGCTTATTTAACAGAAACATTCTTCTTACCTATAAGTCAACTTGATTTGCCTGAATTTTCCAAGCAATCTAATTCTGTAGCTTCTTGGAAAATTAAAGTTCTTGATTATAGTGACAGAGAAATTTTTGCAGAAGTATTATCTTATAGTTCATCTAAACAGCTATTTTCTGAATATCAATTTTTAAACGAAGACAAGTTATCTAAAATTGAAAAAATTAGATTTAGAACTATAAACACTTTAGGATTATTGCAAACTCTAAAAGCAGATAAAACCAAGACAATATTTTCTCCTTCAAAAAGTCAAACTTCACATAGTAAATATGAATTAATTTCAAAAAATATTAAGGAAGTTGTTTCAATTCCAATCAATGACATTTATTTTAAATCTGGATATGTATCATTTGAAAAGAGGATTGCGAATCTTGAAAACCCAATAGAATTCCGTGTGTATAATAAACATATTCGAGAAGAGTTTGATGCAATAAAAAATTATTTCGCAAATGCTCTTAAAATTAAAAAGTTTCAATTTGATATCACGGCTAGTATAATTAATAAAGAAATTGAAGACGTAACTGTTATCTCAGTTGATATTGACAGTATAGATGAATTTGTAAAAAGTATTTACAATAAAAATGTAGAAGAAGAAACTGAAAAAATACTTTTGACCATCGATGAATTGTTTGATGTATTAACTGAAAATAAAATAAAGGCAAGTGTTTTTTTTGAAGATGAAAAGTCTTTTTTTGAAGACCTACTTAATGTTTCAAACACAAAACATTATAAGCAATTAAGATTTCTTTCTGATAGGCACTATTCTTCAATAATGAAGCTTAGATTTATAGTAAAGCCCTTCTCATTCATTTTTTTGATTCAAGGCGAAAACAAATTTTACATTGTTTGGGAAACTCTTAATACTGCTGAAGCAACATATATCTGGCAAGAAGATAAAGATGTTAATTCTCTAAAAGCAGAATTAAAGAAGATTGATGATATTATTAAAAACATTAAAATGTTCGGAAAGAAAAAATACTTATCAAAAACATCAAAAAATTTTTACCGTATTTACCATGATTATTCAGATTCTGTTAATGGATTTATTAAATGGAAAAGTGAAATTGAAAAAAAAATGATATGAATTATTACCATAAAAAAAGGAAATGAAGGACGCTTTGAGGCGTCTTTTTCGTTTGTAAAAATATAAGAAAAAACTTTAAATTATTATATTCACTATTAAATATATTTATAAGTAATTTCAAATTCATGACACAACCTTTCAACAACAAAGAGCTTCTGACTAGAACCGTAAAATCTTTATTTAGTATGATTCCTTATGCTGGAACTGCTATTACTGAATTAGTTATCAATTACTAAGTTTTAATCGTTAAATCAGTCCATTATGTTTCAAAAAATTAAAAAAGAATATAGTTTTTTAAAAAAATGGCAAATACAATTATCAAAAAGAGCATAGATTAATT
>CBFHBH010000483.1:0-1879 GCA_965653735.1 uncultured Flavobacterium sp.
CTGCTTATGAACAAGGAACAAGTAATGTAACTTCTCGTTCCGGATATGCCGAAGCTACAAATAAGTTTTTCAGTTTTACATTCCCTGGAGTATTGAATTCAAATTCAACGATTTATTACTCTTTATATGATTCAGTTTCTGGAGTATGGAGTGCTCAAAAAACATATACTACAACTCCACCGTTAAACACAAATACATTCACGTTTGCAGCTGTTGGTGACAGTAGAACGAATGTAAATATTTGGAATAACATTTCTACGTTAACAAACAACAGAAATCCTGCTTTTGTAGTCTTCAACGGAGATATTGTTGATACTGGAAGCTCAGCTTCTCAATGGGATTCATGGTTTGATAATGGAACTAACTTGGTTGGTAATAAATTGATTTTACACGCTCAAGGAAATCACGATGTAGCAGCTGCTTCATATTATCAGAATATTTTTGACCTACCAAAAAATAACACTCCACAAACTGAATTATATTATTCAGTTGATTATGGTGAAGCAATTTTTATTTGTTTAAACTCCGAAACTCCAGGAGATACAACACAATACAACTGGCTTAAATCGACTTTAGCAGCAAATGCAAGCAAAAAATGGAAAATTATCTCTTTCCATCGCCCTTTTTATACTGTTGGTCCCCATGCTGGCGAAATGGATGCCTATTGGAACACTTGGTTCAAAACTTTTGACGATTACGGTGTAGATTTGATTCTTACAGGTCATGATCATATGTATGAGCGTTTTAAACCAATCAACAGAAATGTGAGTACTACTAATTCTGTAGCAAATTATGGAAGCCAAGCTAATGAAGGGAGATGTCAAGTAGTTTGTGGAGGTGCAGGAGCTCCTTTATACACTGCTGGTACTTCATCATTTTTACAAACATTTAAATCAGATTATCATTATGTAATTTTTGATGTTACTAATACTTCGCTTTGTGGTAAAGTATATGACGATTCTAATGTTATAATTGATAATTTTTGCATTGATAAACCTTACCTAAGTACTCAAAAGCAAAAGCAAATTTTCTATCCAATTAAAGTATATCCAAATCCAATAAAAGAAAATTTTAAAGTTGAATATAGCTCACCATATACAGGAGAAGCTATCATTACTATCTATGATGTAAAAGGTAAACTTGTTGCAACTGAAAAAACTGAAAAAACTTCTTCTGATTTTACATATCAATATCAAGGGCAAAATTTGAAGCCCGGTGTTTATGTTTTCGAAATTCAAATGGGTAATCAAAAAGATAGTTCGATTTTAGTACGTGAATAAAGATACAAGAAACATAATTGAAAAATGTGCCAGAATTGGGGTTTTTGGCACATTTTTAGGCCACGGAATTGTTGCTTTAGGCGTTAACCCTAAATGGATTCCGTTAATGACATGCTTCGGTTTTTCTAAACAACAAGCAATTATATTAATGCCTTATATAGGAATTCTGGATATTATTGTCGCTTTTTTTGTTTTGATTTTTCCAATCAGGATTGTAGTGTTTTGGGCTTTTCTTTGGGCATTTGCCACCGCTTTAAGTCGCCCTATCTCAGGAATGGAATTTGTAGAATTTGTAGAAAGATCGGCAAATTGGAGCTTACCTTTAGTATTGCTTATCACATTAGGCATTCCTTATACGGCAAAAAACTGGTTAACAATGAAAAGCATAAAAAAAGAGGATTAAATCCTCTTTTTTATTTATAATTACTTTTTAAGTAAATCTCTAATTTGAGTAAGCAATTCTTCTTGAGTTGGACCAGCTGGTGGAGCAGGAACATCTTCTTCTTTCTTTCTCATACCATTAACACCTTTAACTAAAAGAAAAATAACAAAAGCAATAACTAAGAAACCTATTATTGCCGCTAAAAACTTTCCGTATA
>CBFHBH010000484.1:0-1867 GCA_965653735.1 uncultured Flavobacterium sp.
AAGAAATATATCCGATAGGCGCATCAAACCAAACATATAATTTTTTGCCTTCAGCACCTTCAACCGGAACATCAATTCCCCAATCCAAATCACGAGTTACTGCACGAGGCTCTAAACCTCCATCAATCCATGATTTTACTTGTCCGTATACATTTGGTTTCCAATCATTTTTATGACCTTCAACAATCCATTTTTGTAAAAAATCTGAATATTCATTTAATGGTAAAAACCAGTGCTTTGTTGATTTTAAAACGGGAGTTGTGCCAGTAATGGTAGATTTTGGATTAATTAAGTCGGTTGCATTTAAAGATGAACCACATTTTTCGCATTGGTCACCATACGCTTCCGGATTTGAACACTTTGGGCAAGTTCCAGTAACAAAACGATCGGCCAAAAACTGATCAGCTTTTTCATCATACAATTGATCAGTTGTTTCTTCGATGAATTTACCTTCATCATAAAGTTTTCTGAAAAACTCTGAAGCTGTTTCATGGTGAATTTTGGCAGAAGTTCTAGAATAATTATCAAAAGAAATTCCAAAATCTAAAAAAGATTGTCTAATGATTCCGTCATATTTATCAATTACTTCCTGTGGTGTAATACCTTCTTTTTTCGCTTTCATTGAAATCGCTACTCCATGCTCATCGCTTCCGCAGATGTAAGCCACATCTTTTCCTTGTAAACGTAAAAATCGTGCATAAATGTCACCTGGAACATACACACCAGCTAAATGACCAATATGAATGGGACCATTAGTATAAGGCAAGGCTGCCGTTATTGTATATCTTTTAGGATTTTGTACCATAATTCAAATTAATTGAGTGCAAAAATAAGGTTTTTTCGTCCAAGAATACATGAATAGTATTCCTAATTTATTACTTTTGAAACTATAACCGATAAGTAATGCTTCGCTATCTAATTGCTTTTATACTTATTTCTAATTTATCCTATTCACAAAAAATGATGATTACACCTCCTTTATTAAAAAAAGGCGACACGGTGGCTATTGTGGCTACGGCGCGTAAAAATGTTGATGATAATTTGAAACCAGCTATCGATTTAATGAAAAGCTGGGGATTAGAAGTTAAATTAGGAAGTACAATTGGTTTGGATCTAAATCAATTAGCAGGAACTGATGAGCAACGTGCCAAAGATTTTCAAGAGCAATTAGATAATCCAAATATTAAAATGATTTGGTGTGTACGTGGCGGATACGGTACGGTGCGAATGTTGGATTTGCTAGATTTTACTAAGTTTAAACAAAACCCGAAGTGGATTGTTGGATTCAGTGATGTAACTGTATTACACAGTCATTTGAATACTATGGGTTACAAGTCTATCCACGGAATTATGCCTGTAACCGTGGCCAAAGCTTCAAAACCAGCTAAGGAAACATTAAAAATAGCTTTGTTTGGTGAAGAAAGATTAGAGTATGACATACCTTTTCATAATATGAACAAATTAGGCAAAGCTAAAGGTGAATTAGTAGGAGGGAACTTGTCTATTTTGTACAGTTTGTTTGGATCACCATCAGCAATTGATTGTAATGATAAAATTCTTTTCATTGAAGATTTGGATGAGTACTTATATCACATCGACAGGATGATGATGAACCTAAAACGTAATGGATGTTTGGAAAGTATCAAAGGAATTTTGGTAGGAGGAATGACTAAGATGCGTGACAATGATATTCCTTGGGGAAAAGAAGCTTTACAAATTATTGAAGACGTTACAAAAAAATACAACATTCCAATTGTTTATAATTTCCCAGCTGGACATATTCAGGACAATCGTGCCTTGATTTTTGGTTCACAAATCGAATTGGATGTAAACTCAGAATGTACTAAAGTCTTTTTTGAAAGATAAT
>CBFHBH010000485.1:0-1867 GCA_965653735.1 uncultured Flavobacterium sp.
GAATCTTTATTCGTTTTTAAAGCCTCCACAGCCCGGTTTATAGCAGCATCATAATTACCATCACTAATAAGTGATTGTGTAGTTTTTACCCCACATGAAAACGCTACAAACAATATAGAAACCAGTAAAGTAATTTTTTGCATAGGTATCATTTTGAAGATGTAAATATATCTTTTTTAACTTTCAACAACTATGCCTTTTTTGAAATTTAATTTGAGTAGCACATATACTATTTCAGTTTACCACACCCCGACATTTATTTTAAATGCTGGATCAAATCAAATAGCTGAACACATATTGTAAATATGATTAAGAAATATATCTGTTAAGTTATTTCAACCGAATTATCAATTGCATATCAGCTTTTTTATTAATACAATCTGACCTAAACGATAGTAACTACAATCATGCATTCATATTTCTTTTGTAATCACTATTTTCCTTTTGCCAGATATTCTTCAGGATGTGTATCAGTTGGCTGACCGTCTTTTCCCCAAAGCAATCCTTGCAGAAACCTGTCACCTTTGAATCTGTTTTCAAATTCAAAATACATGACAGACCCACGATCTGTTTTACTCTTAAAACTTTGAATACCTTTACTTTTTAACTTTCCAACAATATTGCTGTACGTTTCAATATCATTATAAAAAGTACAAGCCTGAACAGAAATACAATTGTTACCATCACTTAAAGTATAAGTTTTTGGGATTTCCTTGGGTTTTAGTTTTAAATCTGCAATTGTCTGACTAAACAAATTAATAGTAAATAAGAGAAATACAAACGACAGAGGAATCGTAATTTTCATAGGTTTTGTTTTTTAGATTTAGATTGGGTTTATGATAAATACAAATCTCTTAAATATTTATAGAATTGAACTTGTATCAAGCTAAAATAGCTTTTTTATTTGAGCAAACTGAATAAGTTAGTATGAAAGAATAAAAATCCACGCAGGATGGAAAATCCTATAGCACAATATATACTCTATAATTTTTTTTCTTCAAGAGTAAAAAAAATAATTAACTATCTATCAAAACATTACCCTAAAATAGTAAAACCAAATAGCATTATTTTTCGTAAATAATTATACAGTAACTTAATATTTGAATCATGACTAATAAATCTCACCTAAAAAGACGACATGAATTTGAATTATTCCAAAATCATGAAGAAACTGACCGCAAAAAAAATAGAGAAATAATGCTGGCAACCATTAGCTTAATTATTATTTCATTATGCTTACTATTTATAATTTGGAGTCATGTATTTTCGATACGTAATTTTGTATAAGTTGTATTGCTATATCTAATCTGTATAAAAGCAAAAAATCCCATTCACTAAAAAGGGAATGGGATTTTTTATAATAATTTAAAGTTCTAAAAAGTTCCAATAAAGTGGAATCCAACCATAGAATTTGAAATTTGAGGAATCAATTGTTTATGCATTCTAATTTTTTTAGGATCATAGTTAAAAGCACCTGAGGCATTCTTTGCCCTTTGCTTTCGACTGCTAATTACTATAGATCGTCCAATTATTGTACCTACTAATCCACCTACCAATAAGTCTGAAACCCAATGATCATGGCTTTTTATATCAGCAAGAAATACTGCAGTCACAAATGTATAAGGTATCCAATAGTTGTTGTACTCCATTTGGAATACTTTAGCAACAGCAAAATAAGAAGTTGCATGAAAAGAAGGAAATGATGTACCACTACCTCCACGTCCAAAGTGAATATTATCATAGTTGCCAAAATCCCATGGATTTTTTGTCCAAGGATCAACTACAGGCTTATCATCATTTATTCTTCTCTGCGGTCTGTTTCTTGACGCTATAGTTTTTAAGACAATTTGAGTTATAACATAAGAAT
>CBFHBH010000486.1:0-1862 GCA_965653735.1 uncultured Flavobacterium sp.
TTAATTATTGTGGTATGTCCTTTGTGTTCTACTTTCATATTATAAAGTTACATTTTTTTTGACGCTAACAAATAAATAACTGCCATTCTTACTGCAACTCCATTTTCTACTTGTTCTAAAATTACAGATTGTTTAGAATCAGCAACATCACTTGTGATTTCTACCCCTCTATTTATTGGCCCTGGGTGCATGATGACAATTTCTTTATTTAAAGAGTCTAATAATTGTTTATCTACTCCATACTGCATTGCGTATTCTCTTGTAGAAGGAAAATAACTAATATCTAATCGTTCATTTTGAACGCGAAGCATATTTGCAACATCACACCATTCTAATGCTTTTCGTAAATTTGGCTCTACTTCTACTCCTAGTTCACGAATATATCTCGGAATTAAAGTATTTGGCCCACAAACTTTAACCTGAGCACCTAATTTCTGCAAAGAATATATATTAGAAAGCGCTACTCTTGAGTGTAAAATGTCTCCTACTATAACCACTTTTTTACCTGCTACATCACCTAATTTTTCACGAATAGTATAAGCATCTAATAAAGCTTGAGTAGGATGTTCATGTGCACCATCCCCTGCATTTACAATACTTGCATTGACATTTTTAGAAAGAAACACTGCAGCTCCAGGCGAAGAATGTCTCATCACAACCATATCGACTTTCATCGATAATATATTGTTTACAGTATCAATAAGTGTCTCTCCTTTTGTAACGGATGAACTAGATGCAGCAAAATTTACCACATCTGCCGAAAGTCTTTTTTGAGCTAATTCAAATGATAATTTTGTTCTTGTACTATTTTCGAAGAAAATATTCGCAATGGTAATATCTCGTAGTGAAGGAACTTTTTTAATGGGACGATTAATAACTTCTTTAAAATGATCTGCGGTTTCAAAAATCAGTTGAATATCTTCTTCATTAATGTATTTGATTCCTAGTAAATGATTTACGCTTAACTCCTTCATTTTATTTTGTTATTAATTCTACTGAGTCTTCACCCGAAGTTTCTTTCCATTTCACTACTACCTTTTCATTATTGATAGCATCTACCTGTCTACCTCTGTAATCTGGTTGAATAGGTAAATGACGACTGAAACGTCTATCAATAAGCACTAGTAATTCTACTTCGCTTGGTCTACCAAAAGATTGTATTGCAGAAAGTGCTGCATTTATACTTCTTCCTGTATAAAGCACATCATCAATAAAAATGACTTTTTTGTTTTCTACCAAGAAATCGATTTGAGTTTTATTGGCTTCCAAAGTTTCTCCGCGACGAAAATCATCTCTAAAGAAAGTAATGTCTAAAAAGCCTAAAGCAATTTCAGCAATTTGATACTCTTCTTGTAAAATTTGTTTTAAACGTGAAGCTAATTGTGTACCACGAGGCTGAATACCTATTAAAACCGTGTTACTAAAATCAAGGTGATTCTCTATTAATTGACAAGCCAAACGATGAAGTATGATATTGACTTCTGTAGCTGTGAGCAAAGTTTTTTGACTCATTGTAGTTAGTTGTGTTTGGAGTGTAAAATTAAGGATTTTTTTTGATAAAAAAATCCATCAATAAAAAAAGCCTCACATTTCTGTGAGGCTTTTGCTTATTCAGTTAAAGAAAGAATTATTTTCCTCCTTTTTCCATTTTAGCTTTTAATTCAGCTAATGCATCGATATCTCCTAATGTAGATGCTGGTGCATTGTTGCTTGAAGATGTAGTTTCAGCAGATGCTTTCACATTTTTCTCTTCCTCTTCACGGAAGATTGCTGTGTGAGATGCTACTACTCTTTTGAATTCTTTGTTGAATTCAATTACTTTGAAATCAGCAGCTTCACCTTTTTTCAATTTTTTACCATCT
>CBFHBH010000487.1:0-1857 GCA_965653735.1 uncultured Flavobacterium sp.
TAAATACGGTTTTCCATATTGTAGAGGTCGAATTTTTGATACTTTAGAAAAAGACAACGGACAATACAACGATACTACTACTATTTTTTGGGCTTCAGGTGCTTGTTTTTTTATCAGAAAAGATGTTTATAGAAGTTTAAATGGTTTTGATTCTGATTTCTTTGCACATCAAGAAGAAATAGATTTATGTTGGAGAGCATTAAACAATAATCACACTATAAAATACTGCGGACAATCGACTGTTTATCATGTTGGCGGAGCAACTTTAGACACAGGAAATCATAAAAAAACATTTTTGAATTTTAGAAATTCATTGTGGATGATGTTAAAAAATCTACCATTGAACAAATTATTTCCTGTACTATTTGTCAGACTAGCTTTAGATGGTGTTGCTGGTATCCGATTTTTAATGCAAGGAAAACCAAAACACCTTTGGGCAGTTTTACAATCGCATTTTTATTTTTATCTTTACTTACCCAAGTTTCTGAAAAAGAGATCATTACTTCAAAAGGAAAATTATTACAAAATAAACTCGGTTGTATATCGTTATTTTGTTAAGAATGGCAAGCTATTTGCGGATTTATAGAAAATCAAAAATCAAAATATGAGAAAATCAATTTTAGTATTATCAGCCCTTGCGCTTACTGCAAGTTCATGTGTTTCAAAGAAGAAATTTGCTGAATTAGAAGCAAAAAATAAAGAAACACAAGATTTATTAAACTCAGCAACAGTAAAATTAAATTCTTGTTTAGAAGAAAAATCAGGATTAAGTGCTTCTTTAGCAGCTTTACAAAGTGAAAATGAGAATTTAAAAAAGAACAACTCTGATTTGATAAACAGCTCTAAAGAAATGACTGTTTTAACAACAAAAGGTGCTCAAAACCTTGAAAAATCGCTGGAGAGTTTAAGAGAAAAAGATTTAAAAATATCTAGATTACAAGATGCTTTAACTAAAAAAGACTCTGTAACACTTGCATTGGTTACAAGTTTAAAACGTGAAGTTGGTATTGATGATCCAGATATTAATATTAATGTTGAAAAAGGTGTAGTTATGATTTCTATTGCTGACAACTTACTATTTAAATCTGGAAGTTATGATGTGAGCGACAGAGCTAAAGGTGTTTTAGGTAAAGTAGCAAAAGTAATCAACAGCAAACCTGACTTTGAATGTATGGTTGAAGGTCACACTGATAATGTACCTATTAAAAATGCTGTTCTTTTAGACAACTGGGATTTATCTGTAAAAAGATCAACATCAATTGTTAGAGTATTACAAAATGATTTAGGTGTTAATCCTAAACAATTAATTCCTGCAGGAAGAAGTTATTTCATTCCTTTGAATGATAATGACACTCCTGAAAACAGAGCAAAAAACAGAAGAACTCGTATTATTATCATGCCTAAAATCGATCAATTCTATGACATGATTGAGAAAGAAATGAAAAACATGAGTAAATAATTTCTATCTAAAGAATAAAAAGCCTTGAAAATTCAAGGCTTTTTTATTTATTAAACTATAAAATATCCAGACTTCCTTTACCTTCACGAACCACGATAGGTTCACCTTCCGACAAGTCAATTATTGTTGACGCCTCATTATCTCCATATCCACCATCAATTACAACATCTACTAAATTTTGCCATTTTTCAAAAATTAATTCGGGATCAGTTGTATATTCAATAACTTCATCTTCGTCATGAATAGACGTAGAAACGATAGGATTACCTAACTTTCTAACAATTTCTAACGCAATTTCATTATCAGGCACACGAATACCTACAGTATTTTTTTTCTTGAACTCTTTTGGCAGGTTGTTGTTGCCCGGCAAGATAAACGTATACGGTCCAGGCAATGCC
>CBFHBH010000488.1:0-1857 GCA_965653735.1 uncultured Flavobacterium sp.
TTTGATCAAGTGTTAAATCATCATGACTTTCGAGACCATTATCGGCAACCATTTTATCCATTAACAATACAAAGAAGTCCATTAATACAATACCGTTTTTAACCACAACTCCAGCCAATGAGATAATACCCATCATCGTCATTAAGATAACGAAATCCATATTTGCAATTACATATCCGTAGAATACTCCACTAAAACTTAGTAAAACCGTAAACATAATTACCATAGTTTTTGAAACCGAATTAAACTGAAGTACAATAATCGTTGTAATACCAGCTAACGCTAAGAATAATGCAAAGAATAAGAAACTTTGATTTTTACCTTGCTCTTCCTGAACTCCGGAAAAACCATAAGTAATATCACCAGCCAGTTTATAATTTTCTAATTCTTTTGCTATGCTTTTTGTAATCTCATCACCATTGTATCCAGTCAAAATATTTGAATACACAGTCATGATACGCTTATAGTTTTTACGTTTAATTTGATTATACGTTGTTGTTTTTTCAGTATTTGAAACTGCCGAAATTGGCACTTGCATTATCTGTCCGTTATTAGGATTACGGTATGTTAGTGGCTGATTAAACAATACACTCTCATTTTTACGTTGATCTTCCTGTAAACGCATTACAATGTTATAGTCATCATCTCCTTCTTTATAAGTTGAAATCTCTTGACCGTAAACCGCTCGACGTAAAGTGAAACCTGCCATCCCTGTCGAAGCACCTAAACTTCCTGCATTAGCACGATCAATTTTTACTGATAATTCTGGACTTTCTTTATTGATATCTACTTTTAGTTTTTCGATACCAGGAATATTTTTAGAATTCAAGAAAGCGATCATCTTATCTGCTTCTTTGAGCATTTGATCATAATCAGTACCTGTTAATTCGATACTAATAGGATAACCAGCAGGCGGTCCTGCAGCATCTTTTTCAACAGTTACTGATGCTCCTGGAATAGCTTTAATTTTAGCACGAACCTCTTCCATTACATCTGCAGTATTTACACCACGACGGAATTTAAATTCAGAGAAATTTACCGTTACTTTTCCTTTATGAGGAGTTTCAGATTGTGAACCTAAATCTACCTGTGGATTTGTTGCGCCCACACCTACTTGTGCTACAATCGATTCTGCTAAATAGTTCTCACTAGTTTTAGGATCAACATATTTACTCAATACACTAATAACCTGCTTTTCAACGAAATTAGTTGCTTTATTTGTTTTAGATATATCTGTTCCTTGAGGATACTCAATATAAGCAATTACCTGATTAGGAATATTATCTGGGAAGAATAATACCTTTCTCGGGAAAATTCCAAGTAAAACAAACGAAAAGAACAACATTGCTACAATTAATCCAAAAGCTTTCCAAGCTGATTTTCCTACTAAAATACGAGCCAATAAAGCTTTGTATTTTTCTTCCATTCTTGGGAAGAAACTATGCTGAAAATCCTGAGTCCATTGGAAAAGTTTTTTGTAGTATAACCACATTAACCCAACAGAAATCAATGACAAATGTCCTATTGCTCTACCTAATTTTGAATCAATTACATTACCAAGTATTACAAATACAATTCCAACCGCCAAGAAAATAATAGTGTTTCTTTTCAATACTTTTGGTGAAATATTTCTGTCCTCGATATCCATAGAACCTCCAGTCATGGCAGCATTTACAACCATTGCCACGAATAATGAAGCTCCCAGTGTAACTGATAACGTTAATGGGAAATACATCATGAATTTACCCATAGTACCAGGCCACAATGCAAATGGTAAGAATGCCATTAACAAAGCCTGTAAGCCTCAAAAGCTCTCTGTAACGTATTCCAGGTGTTTGTTCTATGTGGTTCAATAGC
>CBFHBH010000489.1:0-1855 GCA_965653735.1 uncultured Flavobacterium sp.
TAGCTGCAAAAAAGGCTTCGCCATCTTCAAATTTAGGTAAACTATTACACAATATTTTTTTCCATGTTTTTCCACCATCAGTGGTCTTAATAAAAGAAGGACAATCTTCGGTAGGATCCCCAATAGCAAATCCTTCTTTATCATTTAAGAATTGCATACTGTCGTAAAATACTTTATCATGCTTTTCTTGATAAACCAACTGAATTTCTTTGCTTTGCTTATTTATTCTATATAGCAAAGCTGGATTTGCAACGGTTAAAATAAAAATATCGCTCGACGTTTGTGCTATGCTTCTAAACTCTATAGGAAAATTTTCTCTTTGGATTATGCCATTATACTTTACATCCTTATTAGAAAGTAAAATTGAACCAAATTTCCCTTTATTTCCTGCATACCATACCTTGTCGCCATCAATTAGTATAGCTCTTGAACTTATTACATCGTTTAAAAGTGTATCAACTGTAACACTGGTAATTTTTTTGTAAGTTGAAATACTATCCTTCTTTGGGTCAATATCCGATAATATTTTTTTATCAATAGAGCAAGAAAACATTAAAAATGAAGTAATTATGAATAAGTAGGTCTTTTTCATTTTATGTAATTTACTAATTAACAATATATTGTAAAAATAGCTTTATATTTTTTAATTAAAAATTAATAGGATAAATAATAATGTTATAATTTTGGGCTTTTAAATTTAACGTAAATGAGTTCTTCAAGTCATCAGGATCTTCATAGTAAGTATTCTATAGCGGGAATTTTAATCACTTTAGGTATTATTTATGGAGATATAGGGACTTCGCCCTTGTATGTAATGAAAGCCATTATTGGCACACATGGTATCGACAGGGATGTAGTTTTAGGCGGAATTTCGGCCATTCTCTGGACATTAACTTTACAAACTACTTTAAAATATGTTTTTATGACACTTTCTGCCGATAACAATGGTGAAGGTGGAATTTTTGCATTGTATGCCCTAGTTAAAAGGACAAAAGTAAAATGGTTAATAATTCCAGCAATTATAGGAGGTAGTGCCTTACTTGCCGATGGGATTATCACCCCTCCTATCTCTGTTTCTTCAGCAGTTGAAGGGGTTAAAATTTATTTTCCTGAATTAGATACAGTTCCAATTGTTATTGGAATTCTTTGCATTCTATTTATCATTCAACAATTTGGAACAAGTTTAGTAGGTAAATTTTTTGCACCTATGATGATGATTTGGTTTGGAATGTTAGCTGTATTAGGAATAATACAAATTTCTCACAATACTGATGTTTTATGTGCTGTTAATCCTTACTATGCCTACCATTTATTAAGCATACACCCTGAAGGGTTTTACGTTTTAGGTTTTGTATTTTTATGTACTACTGGAGCTGAGGCTTTATATTCTGACATGGGCCACTGTGGTAGAAAAAATATACGAATCAGTTGGGTATTTGTTAAGTTAGCATTATTGTTAAACTACTTTGGTCAAGGAGCATACTTAATAAAACATCAAGGTGAAACATTAAAAAGCATCGATGCTAACAATGGCAATCCATTCTATTTGATTATGGCAGATTGGTTCCAACCTTTCGGAATTGTAATCGCAACAATGGCCGCAGTAATTGCATCTCAGGCTTTAATTTCTGGTTCATTCACACTTATAAATGAAGCCATGAGATTAAATTTCTGGCCTAAAGTCAAAATTAAATACCCTACTGAACTAAAGGGACAATTATACATTCCGTCAATCAACTGGTTACTTTTAGCAGGTTGTATAGGAATTGTATTGTATTTTAGAGAATCTGGAAAAATGGAAGCTGCTTATGGTTTAGCTATTGTTCTTTGTATGATTATGACCACATTATTATTA
>CBFHBH010000490.1:0-1855 GCA_965653735.1 uncultured Flavobacterium sp.
TCTTTATGTCGAAGTTTTTGATTAAGTATTGTTTCCATTTTGGGTGCTTCACTTCGTATTCATAGGTTGTTTTTTCACTATGTTTTGTGTAGCCAAAATAATGTTCTGTGATAAAAGCTGCTTCAGTGCCTTCCTCAATTGTTGTTGCAAAATCATAGGCATTTACTGTAATATGATTTGTTTTGTTGTGATTTTTCCATTGATAACCCACTTTTCTGATTTCAGCTTTTAGTTGATGTTCGTGCTGCATGGCTAACGTTTTGTAATTCTCTTTATAGAAGTTATTTGCAACAAAAGTGATGATGTTTTTTGGGACAATCTCTTGAATAAAAACCACACCACGTTTCCACTGTCCTTTTTCAAATCGTTTGACATAAAAGCGAAGGTTTACTTCTTCAAAATCAGTATAGTTTGGAATGCTTAGCCCTAAAACCTTTGTGTTTTTAAACAAAAAACCAACTAAGCTAACATAGCAGTTGCCATTCCATAAATCTAGTTCGGTTCCAGCAGGGATGTACTTTTTTAAATATTCAGGATTGATGACATAGTTTGCCATAATCAGGTTTTTCCATTGTGCAGTTAAAAATTTCATGGTTTTAATTTTTACTATTATTTTTAAACTTTCAGAAAAAAATGAAACATTATTTTAAAAAAATATTACTTCATAAATTTGACTAAAAGCTGTGCTAGCCAATTGTCTTTGTATTCAGTAATCTTGTCCAAAACATTATCTGCTTTTAAAACAAAGTCATAAAGTTTTGTAGTTTGTTCTACAAAATGTTTTTCTTCTGCTGAAGCATTGGCTTCGATTGAAGAAACTTCTTTTAGAACTTTAAGTGCAGGCTTAATTTCTCTTTTACTTCTTTCTTTAGAAATTTTGACAGCTAATTCGTCAAGATCTTTTTCAGCAGTAAAAAATTCACGTCTTTCGCCAGCCTTAAATTCTTTGTATACAATTCCCCAGTCCATTAAAGCACGAATGTTCATGCTTGCGTTACCACGAGAAATTTGTAATTCTTCCATAATATCTTCCATAGAAACAGGTTCGTTTGAAACCATAAGCAGAGCATGAATTTGAGCCATCGTTTTATTGATGCCCCATTGTGAACCTAAAGCTCCCCAGGTTTGTACGAATTTATTTTTTGCTTCTTTGAATTTCATTTGTCGCTTATATTGCTTTTTAATGGTCAAATGCAAATCGCATTAAAAATGCTCATTGTCATGAGACAAATGTATAACAAAGTTTTTAAACTTTCAAAAAAAAATGAAAGTTTATTTAAAAAGAAAACCGAAGTTTAATACTTCGGTTTTTTTTTATATCAATCCAGCACGTTTTAATAATGCTTCTGGCTTAGGTTCTTGTCCTCTGAATTTTTTATACAATGTCATTGGATGATCGGTTCCTCCTTGAGAAAGCACATTGTCTTTGAATTTACTTGCTACTTCTTTATTGAAAATTCCTTTTTCTTGGAAATAAGCAAAAGTATCAGCATCAAGAACTTCAGCCCATTTGTAACTGTAATAACCAGATGAGTAACCACCTTGGAAAATATGAGAGAAAGAAACACTCATGCAATTTTCGGCAACATCAGGATATAAAGCTGTCGATTGCATGGCAGTTTTTTCGAAAGTCTTCACATTGTCAACAACTACTGGTTTCCCATGATACTCCATGTCAAGTAATCCAAAACTTAATTGGCGTAACGTGGCAATTCCTTCAAGAAAAGAAGCGCTTTCTTTGATTTTATCTACATATTCCTGTGGAATAATTTCGCCAGTTTCATAATGTTTTGCAAAAATAGCCAAAGCTTCAGGCTCATAACACCAGTTTTCCATTACTTGGCTTGGTAATTCT
>CBFHBH010000491.1:0-1854 GCA_965653735.1 uncultured Flavobacterium sp.
GTTTGCTTCTTCGATTTTTGCTGCGGTTTTATACAGGTTGATAATGTGGATTCCATTACGCTCCATGTATATGTAAGGAGCCATGTTCGGGTCCCATTTTCTGGTCATGTGTCCGAAGTGAACACCTGCTTCCAGTAAGTCTTTAACTTCTACTTTGTTTGCCATTTTAATAATAGTTTACGTTCTGTTGAATTAGCAATGGATAAGTAGCGATGTAAAATCAGGTCTTAGCCATTTAGATGCTAAACTAATTTCCGACCTCAGTACGGAAGAGCAACAATAACTTAGTTTTAATAAATAATAATAAATATTAACGTTTAGAGAATTGGAATCTCTTACGAGCTTTCTTCTGACCGAATTTTTTACGCTCAACCATACGTGGGTCACGCGTTAATAAACCTTCTGGTTTTAAGATTGCTCTGTTTCCTTCTCCAACTTCGCACATAGCGCGAGCAATAGCCATACGAACAGCTTCTGCTTGACCTGTAGTACCACCTCCGTAAACATTGATTTTAACATCAAAGTTTGAAGCGTTTTCAGTCATTGCAAGAGGTTGCATAACTTTGTACTGTAAAGTTGCAGTAGGGAAATAAGCATTAAATGCTCTTTTGTTTACAGTGATGTTTCCTGTACCTTCTGATACATAAACACGTGCCACGGCACATTTTCTTCTACCGATTTTGTGAATAACTCCCATTACTTAAGATCGTTTAGATTAACGGTTTTAGGTTGTTGAGCAGCATGTTTGTGCTCTGGACCTACATTTACATTTAAATTACGGAATAACTCAGCACCTAATTTGTTTTTAGGTAACATTCCTTTTACAGCTTTTTCTACTAATAATGCAGGGTTTTTTTGTTGCATTACTTTAGCTGTTAAAAATCTTTGTCCTCCTGGGTAACCTGTGTGGCGAACGTAAGTTTTGTCTGCCAATTTGTTTCCAGTTAGATTGATTTTTTCTGCGTTGATAATGATTACGTTATCTCCACAGTCCACGTGCGGTGTATAACTTGGTTTGTACTTACCTCTTAAAAGCATCGCAACTTTTGTAGCAAGACGACCTAAGTTGTGACCTTCAGCATCAACAACAATCCACTGTTTGTTTACAGTAGCTTTGTTAGCTGAAATTGTCTTGTAGCTTAATGTGTTCACAATAATTACTTTTTAATTAAACATTCCATTCCCAATTAAGGGAGTGCAAAAGTACAATTATTTATTTATAAAGCAAATAGCATTTTAATTTTTCTTTTTTTATTGCCTTTCAATTGATTACAAGTTTTTGAAGAGATCTTTTTTTTTACTTAATAATATAATGATTGGTAATCAAATCCTTTTGGTTTAAATGAATACTAATTTTTAGTATTTTTACATCATATATATAGTAAAATGAAGCCAAAAGCCACATTAAAGCAAATTGCAATCGATTTAGGGGTATCTGTATCTACTGTTTCTAAGGCATTAAGTGATAGTCCAGAAATTAGTGCAGTCACACGCGATAAAATAAAAGAGTTTGCAAAATTACGAAATTACAAGCCTAATAGTATGGCGCAAAATCTAAAAAGACAGCGCACTAATACTATAGGAGTGATCATACCTAACATATTAAATCCTTTTTTTGCAAAGGTTTTTAGCGGAATCGAAAAATATGCTAATGACAAAGGTTATAATGTAATTACTTATATATCTAACGAATCTATTGAAAAGGAAAAACAGGCCATGCATATGTTGAGCAATGGTACAGTAGATGGTTTTATTCTATCTATTGCTGAGCAAACACAAATACAAAATGAAATGTCACACTTTAAAGAAGCTATTAAAGATGGTATTCCTATCGTGATGTTTGATAGAACTTCA
>CBFHBH010000492.1:0-1853 GCA_965653735.1 uncultured Flavobacterium sp.
AATGCTGAAGGTAGAAGAACTACACCATCTGTAATTGCATTTGTTGAAGGTGGAGAAATTAAAGTAGGAGATGCTGCAAAACGTCAAGCAGTGACTAACCCTACAAAAACTATCGCATCTATTAAGCGTTTTATGGGGAATAAGTATTCTGAAAGTGCTAAAGAGGCATCAACAGTTGCTTATAAAGTAGTAAAAGGAGATAACGATACACCACGTGTTGATATTGATGGTCGTTTATACACTCCACAAGAATTGTCAGCAATGACACTTCAAAAAATGAAAAAAACTGCTGAAGATTATTTAGGGCATTCAGTAACTGAGGCAGTTATTACCGTACCAGCATATTTTAATGACGCACAACGTCAAGCGACTAAAGAAGCTGGAGAAATTGCAGGTTTAAAAGTTATGCGTATTATCAATGAGCCTACTGCTGCTGCATTGGCATATGGTTTGGATAAAGCCGCACATGACAAGAAAATTGCTGTATACGATTTAGGAGGAGGTACTTTTGATATTTCAATCTTAGAATTAGGTGATGGTGTATTTGAAGTATTATCAACTAATGGTGATACACATTTAGGAGGTGATGATTTTGACCAAGTAATTATCGATTGGTTAGCTGATGAATTTAAAGCTGCTGAAGGAGTTGATTTACGTCAAGATCCAATGGCTTTACAAAGATTAAAAGAAGCGGCTGAAAAAGCTAAAATTGAATTATCATCTTCTGCACAAACAGAAATCAACTTGCCTTACGTTACAGCTACAGCTTCAGGACCTAAGCACTTAGTACAAACACTAACTCGTGCTAAATTTGAACAATTAGCAGATACTTTGGTAAAACGTTCTATGGAACCAGTTGCTAAAGCTTTAAAAGACGCTGGTTTATCTACATCAGAAATTGATGAAGTGATTCTTGTTGGAGGTTCTACACGTATACCTGTAATCCAAGAGCAAGTAGAAAAATTCTTTGGTAAAAAGCCATCAAAAGGAGTTAATCCTGACGAAGTAGTAGCAATTGGAGCTGCTATCCAAGGTGGAGTTTTAACAGGAGATGTAAAAGACGTATTATTATTAGATGTTACACCACTTTCATTAGGTATCGAAACTATGGGAAGTGTAATGACTAAATTAATTGAGTCTAATACAACAATTCCAACTAAAAAATCACAGGTATTTTCAACAGCTGTAGATAATCAACCATCGGTAGAGATTCACGTATTACAAGGTGAGCGTCCAATGGCAGGTGATAACAAAACAATTGGTCGTTTCCACTTAGACGGTATTCCACCTGCGCCAAGAGGAGTTCCTCAAATTGAAGTTATTTTCGATATTGACGCAAATGGTATTATTCATGTAACTGCTGTAGATAAAGGAACAGGAAAATCACATGATATTCGTATAGAGGCTTCTTCAGGATTAACTCCAGAGGAAATCGAAAAAATGAAAAAAGAAGCTGAATTAAATGCTGAAGCTGATAAATTAGCTAAAGAAAAAGCAGATAAATTGAATGAAGCTGACGGAATGATTTTCCAAACAGAAAAACAATTAAAAGAGTTTGGTGATAAATTGTCAGAAGGAAATAAATCTGCAATCGAAGCAGCTTTAAATGAATTGAAAGCAGCTTTCGAAACTAAAGAAATTTCTGCAATTAATCCTGCTTTAGATAAAATCAACGAAGCTTGGAAAAATGCTTCTGAAGAATTATACAAAGCTCAATCTGAAGGACAGGCACAAGATGCTCAACCTCAAGCTGATGCTAATGGAGGTTCAACTCAAGATGTGGAGTTTGAAGAAGTGAAATAAGAGATATATTCAAAAAAAACCGGGTCTAAGCCCGGTTTTTTTATTGAATA
>CBFHBH010000493.1:0-1850 GCA_965653735.1 uncultured Flavobacterium sp.
CAACAGATACCTGGCGGGCTTTATGAAGCAAATAATATGGATCAACACCTATACAATGTCCTCCAACTAGACCTGGCTTGAAAGGAAGAAAGTTCCATTTTGTTCCAGCTGCTGTCAAAACATCTTGTGTATCAATTTCTAGAATATTGAAGATTTTAGATAATTCATTCACAAAAGCGATATTGATATCACGTTGAGAATTTTCAATCACCTTAGCAGCTTCAGCCACTTTTATTGTTGGTGCGAGATGTGTTCCTGCAATAATTACAGATTTATATAATTCATCGACTTTAATCCCAATTTCAGGAGTAGAACCAGATGTAACTTTAAGTATTTTTTCTACTGTATGCTCTTTATCTCCAGGATTAATTCTTTCGGGTGAATAACCTGCAAAAAAATCTTCATTAAATTTTAATCCGCTTATTCGCTCAAGAACCGGCACACATTCTTCTTCAGTAACACCTGGATATACTGTAGATTCATAGATTACAATATCTCCTTTCTTTAATACTTTACCAACTGTTTCACTTGATTTGTAAAGTGGAGTTAAATCTGGTTTGTTATGTTTATCAACTGGTGTTGGCACAGTAATTACATAGTAAGTACATTCTTTTATATCATCTAAAGAAGTTGAACAGAACAGACCTTTCCCGTTTGAGTTATCTTTTTTAAGAACTGACTTCAATAAATCTTCACTTACTTCAAGAGTAAAATCTTGTCCTTGATTTAATTCATTTACTCTGTTTTGATTAATATCAAAACCTACAACATCATATTTTGTGGCAAACAATCTTGCTAAGGGCAAACCTACATAACCCAATCCTATTACTGCAATCTTCATACTATTTTAAATTTTCCCAATACCATTTTACAGCTTTTTTTAAGCCTTCTTGCAATGAATACTGTGGATTATATCCTAAAATTTCTTTTGCTTTTTCTATACTTGCCAAAGAGTGAGGTATATCACCCACTCTATTTGGTCCATAAATGATTTCAACTTTTGCAATTTCAGGATCAAAGAAAGACAATTCTTCACGCAAAATCGTAACTAGTTGATTTAGCGTCGTTCTATCTCCATAAGCTGTATTAAAAACTGTATTTACAGCTTTTGGATTTTTTGACAACATCGCCAATTCATTCATTTGAATCACGTTATCAATATAAGTAAAATCACGAGAATAATTTCCATCACCATTAATTACTGGACTTTCATGATTCATAAACTGCATTACAAACTTTGGAATAACAGCTGCGTAAGCTCCGTTTGGATCTTGTTTTCTTCCAAAAACATTAAAGTATCTCAACCCAATCGTTTCAATTCCATACGTTTTGCTGAATATTTCTGCATATAATTCATTGACATACTTCGTAATCGCATATGGAGAAAGAGGTTTTCCAATTACATCTTCTATTTTTGGTAAACTTTCAGAATCACCATAGGTAGATGAACTAGCAGCATAAACAAACCTTTTTACGCCTTCTTCCTTGCTAGCTTGTAACATGTTCAAAAAACCATTAACATTTACTTCGTTTGAAGTTAATGGATCTTTAATTGATCTTGGGACTGAACCAAGTGCAGCTTGATGCAAAACAAAATCTGCACCTTTAACTGCTTTCTCACAATCTTTATAATTTCTAATATCGCCTTCAATAAAGGTAAAATCATTATTTCTTATAAATTGTTCAATATTCTTTTTATGACCAGTTGCAAAGTTATCTAAACAAACAACTTGAAAATTTTTATCTAAAAAATATTCGCACAAATTGGAACCAATAAATCCAGCACCACCTGTTATCAATACTTTTTTCATCAATTTGTTTTTTTTATTTTTTAAATATCTTTTCGAATA
>CBFHBH010000494.1:0-1831 GCA_965653735.1 uncultured Flavobacterium sp.
AAGATAATGGCTTTTCATAACGAGCTTGGGAAAAAAGGGGAGGAACTCGCAAAGGAATTTCTCCAAAAAAATGGTTACACTATTTTAGAAAGTAATTTTATTTTTCAAAAAGCAGAGATTGATATAATTGCTCAAAAAGATGACGCACTAATTGTTGTTGAAGTAAAAACTAGATCTTCGGTTGATTTTGGAAATCCACAAGACTTTGTTAGCCCAAAAAAAATAAAACTCTTAGTAAAAGCTATTGATGAATATGTCAATTTAAAAAATATTGATCTTTCAATCAGATTTGACATAATCTCAGTTATTCACGACAAAAGTGATTTTATAATTGAACATCTGGAGGATGCATTCTACTATTTTTAAATTTTCCTCAAAAAAAGCCCGATTGTTATAAAAGCATTTAAAAAAATATAAGAGGGTTAAATTTGTAACAAATTGTTTATTTTCTATATTTGCAAAAAATTAGGACAGATAAATGAAAACGATTTCTTCAGTTGTAGAAAACTACATTAAAACAAAACCCTTTTTATTAAATGCTTTATCGCAAGGAATTATCAATTTGACTTCTTTAGCTAGAACGATTACAGATGAGCTAGAAGAAGAATTAGGGAAAGACGTAAAACAAGGTGCTGTAATTATGGCATTAAAACGTTTGTCTGAAGATTTAGATTTTAAGGTGAATCACAAGATTACTAAGGTTTTAAAAAACATTGGTGAAATTACTGTACGCTCTTCGTTAACAGATTATACGTTTCTTATTTCGGATACGATATTGAATAAACAAGCCGATTTAATTAGTGATATTGATTCTCATTCAGATATTTTTTATACTTCGTCACGTGGTGTAAATGAAACAAATATTGTTGTAAGTGATAGTATTTCACATCTTATTGAGAAACATTTCAAAGGAGAAAAATTAACACAGAAGTTAGAAAATTTAGCTTCTATAACGGTTAAACTTCCTAAAGAAAACACATCAGTTCCAGGAATTTATTATTTTATTTTCCAACGTTTGGCTTGGGAAGGAATTGTTATTTACGAAGTAATTTCAACTTCAAACGAATTTACAATTTTAGTAGATGATGAAATTGTAGACAAAGCTTTTAAAGTGATTAAAGATTTGAAGACAACAAAATAATATAAAAGCCAGATTTATTTAATCTGGCTTTTTTTTACATTTTATTTAAGGTATAAATGCCTAAAGGAATTCTAAGATTATCAGGAGCTCCTTCAGGAATAGAACCTCCGCCACCATACAATTTAAGTACAAGTTTAGGGGTAGGAAAATCTTCTGTTAAACCTATAAAAGCTTCATAAAAAATATATTTCCTTTGTGGATCAGTAAAGTGTATTTTAACCCTTTTTACCATATCATCACAAATCGAGCATAAAGGTCTTCGATATTTATCCATAAATATTCCATTGTTTAAGTAATGAGATGCTGGATCTATTTGAGAATCATTTAATCTGCTTAAGTAGTTTGCAACAAGCACTCCATTTTGTATGTATTCGTATTCACCTATTAAAACATCTATATAATAGTTGTCATCTACATAGTAATATTTAATTTGTTTTTTAAACACAATTTTTAAAGATGTATTGCCGTTTGTGTATTGCCATGTGCCTACATATTTGTCTAGTAAATTTTCTACATCCTTATAGTAATACCCTGATTTACCAAAATGATCTGCGTTGTTAATATTATAGACTGTTTGGGATTTACAAGAAATGAATATAAATAGTAACAATATATTTATTATATTTTTCAAAAAAATACTCAAGTTTTACAATTTATTTAAGGTATAAATGCCTAAAGGAATTCTAAGAT
>CBFHBH010000495.1:0-1823 GCA_965653735.1 uncultured Flavobacterium sp.
CAGTTCACTTAAAAGACGTTATAAAAAATACTTAGCAATTGAAACTAAATCTATTAAAAGTGCTGATAAAGTAATTGCTATATCAGATTTTGAATACGAGTATATGCAACAATTTTTACCTAAAGAAAAATTGGTAACCATATCAAATGTTCATTACCCAAAAATAGATTTTAACAAAGTATTACCTTTTTCAGAAAGAAAGGACATATTATTTATTGGATCATCCCATACACCAAACATTGATGCCCTTTATTTCTTGTATAACGAAATTATGCCGTTAGTTTGGAAGGAAATTCCAGAACTTAAAGTAAACGTCATAGGAAATGTGAAAGAATGTATTGATGATATTAAAAATGATAATTTTATATTTCATGGATATGTTCCTGACATTACAACCTTTTTTGCATCAAATAAAATGAATGTTGCCTCATTACGATATGGAGCTGGTGTAAAAGGAAAAATAGGTCAAGCTTTTGAATATTATTTACCTGTTGTAACAACCTCAATTGGTGCTGAAGGAATGCAACTAAAAAATAGAGAAAATGCTTTAATTGATGATAGTGCTTCTGGGTTTGCTAAAGCAATTATTGAACTTTATACAAATGAAACCCTTTGGAAACATTTACAAAGTAATTCAGAAGATAGTTTAAAACCATTTTCAAAAGAAAGACTTATAGAAACCATCAAAAACATTATAAGTTAAAAATTTTATCAAGTTTCACATAAACAGTTTCTTGATTATGATTTTCGTTAAAGTAAACCTTAGCTTCTTCTGAAATTTTATTATAAAAATCATTATTTGAAATTAGTTTTTCGATGTTTTGAGCAAACTCAACTTCGTTGTTTGTTACTAAACAACCGTTGTGTGATTTATTGGCTAACCCATCAACTCCTCTATCATTACAAACTATAGGAATGCCGAAAGACATTGCCTCTATCACTTTTATTTTTACACCTGTTCCAGATAACATAGGACAAATAGCAATCTTTGAAGTAGCATAAACATTATCTAAATCTTCAACAAAAACTATTTTTTCAACATTAGAATAATTACCAATGTGATTTGCAACTCTGCCTACAACACAAATAGAAACTTCTTTTGATAATAGTGGGTAAACCTCTGTAAAAAACCATTTGGCTGCTTTTACATTATGATTATTATCACTCGCTACATAAATAATGTCATAAGTTGGAACTTTTTTCAAACTTGATTTATCTGGCAAAGTATGCGGCACAATTTTAACTTCTTTATTTGTAAACTGAGAAAAAACAAATTGTTCCTCAATAGAAATAGTCAAAATTTTATCAAAAGTATTTAAAAGAGATATTTCCTTTTCAAACCATTTCCCTAATTTAAAATTCTCTGCTTTCTGAAATTGTGAAGTTAAAAAATCATGTGTATCTATAAATATATTAGCATTTTTATGCAGTTTTCCATTACTAACTAATTTTGACCAAAACAAATAAGAAATAATGACACAATCATATTGATTATCTGACAATATTTTTTCAAAATTTTCTTTATGACCAAAAAGAGTTCGATCAAATTTTTTATTTTTTTTTAAAATTTTATTGGGTAATTTATACTCAAAAAAATATTTCAGTTGATGCTTACTTCTTCTAAAAGTTTTTAACAAGTATCCTTTTCGAGCTAAACCAAGACCCTCAAGCTCTTTTATATTTTGTTCAGTAAAATTATCTGCTGCTATACCTACAAAATCTACATCAGCATTTCTATTTTTAAAATAATTTAATAAAGACAAAACACGGGCATTATTGCCTTGGTTTTTTAATAGCGGATTTTCTTCATAAAAGTATAGAAC
>CBFHBH010000496.1:0-1823 GCA_965653735.1 uncultured Flavobacterium sp.
ACTCCGTTTCAAATTCCCGCATCAGCATCGCACAATATTTAAAACTAAAATTTAGATAAATGATAATCAAAGATGAAACAAATTATTTAAAAATTTATCCATTAAAAAATTATCTTTTAATAACAGCATCTATTCTCTTGTTTCTTGCACTTCTTATTTGCTCAATTATAAGTTTAATATTGGCTATAAAAACAGAATGGAATGTAATTTATATGTTCCTGATTGTAACTATAATTATACAAACTCTACTGTTTCGAAAGATAATTTGGGAACTAAAAGGTTACTGGAAAATTGAACTAGATAAAAGCGTAATAATTATAGAGAAAAATTTTTCTCTATTTAAAATTCTGAAAGTATACGATTTTAATGCTGATGATGATTTATACTTGTCAAACCTAAACGGTTTGCAATTCATTAAAAATCTTCCATTAGGCAAAATATATCTTGAAATTATACCTAAAATTGACAATAACAGCTGGAGTGTTGTTTTAGAAAATTCACAAAACGAAATTATAAATTGTTTATCAGAAAATCAGGCTAATGAAATTCTAAACTTTCTGAAACATAAATAAACATTTGCTATGAGTAATTAAAGATATCCGGCTAAAACAATTGGAATGAAAAAAGTGAGTGATGTTGTTGCTTATACTTTAAGAGAAATGAAAAATTATGCTAAAGTTGGCATGACAACAAAAGAACTGGATGACTTTGGAGGAAATATTTTAAAAAATTTCGGAGCCAATTCAGCTCCTTTTATGACTTATAAATTTCCGGGATGGACATGTATCAGTGTGAATAACGAATTTTGCCACGGAATTCCTTCAGATAAAAAAATACTTGAAGAAGGGGATTTAATAAACATTGATGTATCAGCAGAACTAGATGGATATTGGTCGGACAATGGTGGTTCGTTTTTGGTCAGATAATGGAAACTCATTCGTACTGGGAAAAGACATTAATCAACATCAAAAATTAGTTGAAGCTTCAAAAGAAATATTACATAAAGCAATTAGTAATATTAAAGGCGGAGTGAAAATTTCTGATATCGGTTTTCTTATGGAAAATGAAGCTAAAAAGAGAGGTTACAAGGTTATCAAAAATCTTGGCGGACATGGAATTGGAAGAAGTTTGCATGAACAGCCTGATGAATTATTAAATTATAGAAACCGATACGACCTACGACGATTTAAAAAGAATTCTGTTGTTGCGATTGAAACTTTCATTTCAACAACTTCATCCTACTCGATAGAACTTAATGACGGCTGGACAATGGTAGGTGACAAAGGGGGATTTATGGCACAGCACGAACATACAATTGTTATTACAGACGGAAAGCCAATTATACTTACAGAAATGAACGGAGTGTGGAATTAATAAAAGTCTAATTTAGCACCAACTCTATGCATTAGTTTTATATTAACGCAAGTATAAAAATGACTCATATAAATACTTAAAATTTATTTATGAAGATTATTGATAACAAGCAAACCTGGAAAGGTTTTTTTACTTATTTACAAGGCTATGATACAATTGATAATTACATAAAAGTAGGATTCGAAATGGAACTAAATTTTAGTGGGGATTCGTTTACAGGAACATCATTAGATTCAGAATCTGAAAATATTTTCAACGAACCAGTAATAGTTAAAGGTTTTATTGAAAATGATATAATAAGTTTTGTTAAAAATTATCCTTATCATTATTACAAAGATGAAAATGGAGTCATTACAGTAGATAAAAATTTATCACATCCAGAGATCGAATATCTAGGTTATTATGATGATAGTCAAAATAAATTTTCAGGAACGTGGGAAATGATAATT
>CBFHBH010000497.1:0-1821 GCA_965653735.1 uncultured Flavobacterium sp.
TGGCGATATTAACGGTAAAAGGTCTAGAATTCAGAAAATAAATATTGCAGGGAATGAAATTAACTCACCAACGATTTCTTTTCCTGATAAAGAATCTTTAAAAAATGTAAGTTTGGTTGAAGGGCGAAATGGTTCCTTAGGTTCAGAAATTATAAGAAGATTTAATGTACTTTATGATTATAAAAACAATAAAATTTTTTTAAAAAGAAATAAAGATTTCGATGATCCATTTAATTATAATATGAGCGGAATGGAAATTCAGCATAGTGGCTTGCAGTGGACTAAATATGAAGTAATGAATGTTCGAATTAATTCTCCCGCAGATTTAGCTGGAATTAGGAAAGGTGATATTATTCAAAAACTAAACGGTAATAATGCTTTTAAATATAAACTACAAGATATAATATCGTTAATGCAATCGGAAGAAGGGAAGTGGATAAAATTAGAGGTGGAAAGAAACGGTATAATGTTTAAAACTAAATTTCAACTCAAAAAAATATTGTAAATAAAAAGGCTCCAATATTGGAGCCTTTTTAATTTTTTAGTTATTAGGTAAGGACTTTTTCTTTTCCATTACATTTACATCTGAAGCGGCTACAACTGTACCTTTAATCTTTAAGGCTACTTTCCCTCCCTCATAATTTACCGCATTAGATTCTACAGTAATTGTTTTTCTAATAGGACCAGGATTCATATTGTATTTTACCTCAATTTGACCTGTTTTTCCGGGCATAATTGGTTCTTTTGGTTTACTAGGAACAGTACAACCACAAGTAGATTGCACATTTGTAATTATCAAAGGAGCATCTCCAGTGTTAGTAAATTCAAAAACGCGAACACCATTATCGCTTTCTTTTGTTACTGTACCGTAATCAATAGTGTTGTCTTGGTCTTTAAATTCAATTTTCGCACCTTTTTGCGCGCTAGCTGAAAAGGCAAAACCTAAAACAGCCATTATTAACATTAGTTTTTTCATAATTTTTAATTTAAGTCCAGTAAGATTTGTTTTTGTAAACTTACAAAAAATCTTTCTTTTTATATTTACATAGTTTACTTACTTTTGCAATAAATTACAAAAAGTGTACCAAAGTTTATATCACATATTACTTCAAGAACGAGTCAACTAAAACAATCTTAGCAAATTGAATATTTTTTCATTTGCAAATATCTTTTTGTAAATTTTTCAGAACTCTATTTCTGATCCCGAGAAATCGGGCTAACTCATAAAATAAAAAAAATATAATGATACCAGCTCAATTCGATGCCAAACAAGTAGAAAAAAAATGGTATGACTACTGGATGGAAAACAAGTATTTCCATTCTACACCAGACCATAGAACACCATATACAATTGTAATTCCGCCACCTAATGTAACTGGAGTGTTGCACATGGGGCATATGCTAAATAACACAATTCAAGATGTATTAATTCGTCGTGCTCGTTTAAAAGGATTCAATGCTTGTTGGGTACCAGGAACCGATCATGCCTCTATTGCTACAGAAGCAAAAGTTGTTGCGAAATTAAAATCAGAAGGAATTAATAAATCGGATTTAACACGTGAAGAATTTTTAAAACACGCTTTCGACTGGACAGAAAAGTACGGAGGTACAATTCTTGAGCAATTAAAACAATTAGGTTGTTCTTGTGATTGGGATCGTACTAAATTTACTATGGATGACGATATGTCAGCTTCGGTTATCAAGTCATTTGTTGATTTGTACAACAAAGGAATGATTTATCGTGGTTACCGTATGGTAAACTGGGATCCTGAAGCTAAAACAACTTTGTCTGATGAAGAAGTTATTTACGAAGAACGTCAA
>CBFHBH010000498.1:0-1819 GCA_965653735.1 uncultured Flavobacterium sp.
GACAGAGAAAAACTTTCTTAAAACAGGCATTTTAAAATTAAATTTCGTATTCAATTTATCTTCAACCTGATTATAAAAATCGTTCATCAAAAGTAATTGTTCTTTTGCATTCCAAACTTCACTAAAGCGTTTTAAAATTACCGGATTATACAATCCTCCTGCAACTTTTGATGAGTTTTGAGATTTATCATCAATAAGTAAAATAGTCTTATTGTTTTTGAGAGCAATTTCAGAAAAAGAAATACCAGCCAATCCGGATCCTATGATTAAATAGTCAAGCATGTGTCAATAATAAAATAAAAAACTCTCACTACAAATGTAGTAAGAGTTTTTTGTTATAAAATATTTCAGAACTTTAGTAATTCCACATATCCTGTTCAAAATTACGAATCTTTTCTTTTACTCTTTCAGACTCTAACAATTGATTTTGTGCATTATCCTTCATGTATTCTTTGATCTCACGATCTCCATACAAGTTTTCTTCTTTATACACAACAGCATTAAAACGACGTGAGTTTAAGATTTGATCAAATGAAATAGGCAGTGCTGAGTTGCTATCGTTAAAAGCTTTTGCTTCATGCAAAACTTCTCTTGAATTTGGATAAAAAATCCAAAATAACTCAATATAATCCTTTTCATCACTATTCATAGTATAAACGTCAGGTGTTACTGGACAAATTCCAAGCAAACGATATTTCAACTCACTTTGACGTTTGTCAAAATACCAATATCCCTTAATTTTATACTGGGAAACATCAGCAGCAGTAAGATCTTGTTTCAAAATATATTCAGAAGGTACTGTTCTAGTAGGAGCAACAACTTCATCAACATAAGTAACTACTTTCTTTTTACCAGTACCAGTAACAACTTTTTTCTTAACAACGTGTGTTTTGTAGTCATCAGGATATTGGTTTATTAATTCTCTACCTGCATCTGTTGTATCAATACGTGATAATGATCCTTCGATGTCTTTCAAAGATTTTTTAGTATTGAAATAACTATCAGCATAAACTTCAGTTATTTTGCCATTTTTCATAGCTTTCGTCAAAACATCGTAAAGAGAACGTCTATCTGAACCAATATTAGCCGTATCTACTGGAAAATATAAAGGAAAGTTAATTTTTTCATTTAAATCAATAATTTCCCAAGTAGTTTTTCCCATTAATACATCTCTATCATCTACATAACCATAAGCCAAAGGCTTGTCATTGTCTGAGATAAGCTGTGCAGGAGTTTTAAGTCCAATTTGTGCAGGTGTCTTCGCATTAAGCAAGTTAGATTGCGCATTAGAAGTATAACTTCCCGCGATAGAAACAACAGCTATTAAAAAATTTCTTACTTTCATCATGATATCATTATAAGATATTGAACGTAGTTTTACCTACTTTATTATTGTATTTCGTAAATTACCGGAGCAGTTCTAGGTAATAAATAACTACCAGCTCCAACAAGCTTAGTTTTAATTTCAGAAATAGTAACCTGATCTCCTCTACCTGCTTTAGAAAGCACTGATTTACATTGTGCATTTAATCTATTACCGTTAACAACAACTGTAGGTTGTCCAGCAATTTTCAAATTAAATCCAACAACATCTAAACCAACTTCAAAATCAAAATCAAGTAATTTAGCACCAATTGTAGCAATCTCTAAGTTAGATCTAGGACCTTTAACAACTCCCATTTCTCCTCTGATTGTTCCTGTTGGTCCAGGAATACCTTTAATTCTGAATGTTTTCTTATCTGTAACTTTGTCACCGTTTGGTAAAGTTCCTGTAACAGAAATTGTAGCTTCAGTACCTGATCCAGGGCTCATGTTATAT
>CBFHBH010000499.1:0-1813 GCA_965653735.1 uncultured Flavobacterium sp.
AATTACCAACTACTTTAAAAGGGAACACTTCAATTATGATTGCTGACATTGCAAATGCTCCTGCAAAAATTATTAAAGAGTTCCGTAAAAAAGGTGAAAAACCTCTTTTTAAAGGAGCTTACATTAACGATGAAATTTACATTGGAGACAATTTATTAGAGTCGTTAGCGTCGCTTAAATCTAAAGAAGAAGTTATCGGAGAAATCATCGGATTACTTCAATCTCCAGCTCAACGTATTATTTCTGCATTATTAAACAATGCTGAAACTAAAGGTGAAGCTGCTGAATAAATTGCGCACAAATAAATTATATAATTACAAATCATTTTAAAAGATAGAAAAAATGGCAGATTTGAAACAATTCGCAGAACAATTAGTTAACTTAACAGTTAAAGAAGTTAACGAATTAGCAACAATATTAAAAGACGAGTATGGTATCGAGCCTGCTGCTGCAGCTGTAGTAGTTGCTGCTGGTGGTGGAGAAGGTGCTGCTGAAGAAGAGCAAACAGAATTCACAGTTGTATTGAAAGACGCTGGTGCTTCTAAATTGGCAGTAGTTAAAGCTGTTAAAGAATTGACAGGTTTAGGTCTTAAAGAAGCTAAAGATTTAGTTGATGCTGCTCCAACAAACGTGAAAGAAGGAGTTTCTAAAGATGAGGCTGAAGGTCTTAAGAAAGCTTTAGAAGAGGCTGGAGCTGTTGTTGAGCTTAAATAGTTTAGAATACAGGTTTAGGCCTTTGAGTACTCTACTCAAGGCCTAAACCATTTTTCGTTTAATTAAATTATTGATTTTTTTATTCATATAATTTAAAATCTCGAAAGTTTTTAAATCAACACGAAGACAAAAATAAAGCTTTACTTCATTTTATTTTTTAGAGATGTGTTGGTTATAAAAAGAAGTAAAATTGTCTTATTAATTAATGTGTTTAACACAAAAATTACTTTTTTTTAATCAAAATTTTGTCCATGATGATATTAAATCAGACTGAAAGATTGAATTTTGCCTCTACAAAAAATATTCCTAATTATCCAGATTTCTTGGATGTTCAGGTTAAGTCGTTTAAAGATTTCTTCCAATTGGAAACTAAATCTGACGAAAGAGGTAATGAAGGTTTATATAACACCTTCATGGAAAATTTCCCAATCACTGACACTCGTAATCAATTCGTTTTAGAATTCCTTGATTACTTTGTTGACCCACCTCGTTACACAATCGAAGAATGTATTGACAGAGGACTTACGTATAGTGTGCCATTAAAAGCGCGTTTAAAATTATACTGTACAGATCCAGAGCATGAAGATTTCGAAACAATTGTGCAAGATGTATACTTAGGTACAATTCCTTACATGACGCCAAGCGGTACTTTCGTAATTAACGGAGCTGAGCGTGTTGTAGTATCTCAGTTACACCGTTCACCAGGTGTGTTCTTTGGACAGTCATTCCACGCAAATGGAACTAAATTATATTCTGCCCGTGTAATTCCTTTCAAAGGATCATGGATTGAATTCGCTACCGATATTAACAGCGTAATGTATGCTTATATCGATAGAAAGAAAAAATTACCAGTAACAACTCTTTTCCGTGCAATTGGATTTGAGCGTGATAAAGATATCTTAGAAATTTTCGACCTTGCTGAAGAAATCAAAGTATCTAAATCAGGTTTAAAGAAATATGTTGGAAGAAAACTTGCTGCGCGTGTTTTAAATACATGGCATGAAGATTTCGTAGACGAGGATACTGGAGAAGTAGTATCTATCGAGCGTAACGAAATTATCTTAGATCGTGATACTATTTTAGATAAAGATAACGTAGA
>CBFHBH010000500.1:0-1801 GCA_965653735.1 uncultured Flavobacterium sp.
GAAAATTCTATAAGTCAAAGTACAGGAGTAAGTTCAGACAAAATAGGAATGATATTAAAAATTGCAGCTCCTATTTTAATGGCATTTTTAGCTAATAAAGCTAAAAATAGTAATGTTCAAAACGGAACTGACTTGGGAGGGTTATTAGGAAGCTTACTAGGAGGAGGACAATCACAACAAGCTCAGACATCTGGAGGGAATATTTTAACTTCTGTCTTAGACCAAGATGGTGATGGACAATTAGGAGTTGGTGATGCTGTGGCGGCTGCTACTAAAAAAGGAGGCCTTGGAGGTTTACTCGGAAAATTATTTGGAAAATAGAATAACAAAACCACGCTTATCGGCGTGGTTTTTAATTTTTACTATCATGAAACAGTTTATAATATTTCTGTTTGTTATAACAACAATAATTAGTTGTAAAACAAAGAATGTTGTAACTTCAAATACAAGTTCAAATTCTGTAAAAGGAGATACAGTAAAAATTGCAAATAAAGATTTAGAATATGAAGTGATTATTATTGATCCTGGATTTGCAAATTGGTTAAATACTAGAGCTTACAAAAGGGGGTTTTATGATGAGATTTATTTAGAAAGCAAAAATCGCTTATATGTTTCTGAATGGAATAGACGCGTAATACAACCTCAGCGATACAATCCCAACTTATATGAAATGCAAATCAACTATGATCCTAGTGTACATTATGGATATGAGGTAAACTATTTGATATATAATTACATGATTTATTTTCAAAATACTTACAAACAAAATTTATATGGTATTGTTCCGCCAAGGTAATTTTTTATATTTGTTTTATGAACAAATTAAAACAACGTTGGGGAATTACATCAAACTGGCAACTGGTTGTAATTTTTATTGTTTTTGCCATCAATGGTTCATTATCTGCTAAAATTTCAGATTATTTGATGGGGCTTTTGGGGCTTACAAAGAATAATTTGCACTGGATTCCTTATTATATAATTCTATTAGTACTTGTATTGCCTTTGTATCCTTTTATGCTTATGGTATTTGGCTATCTCTTTGGACAATCAGGTTTCTTTTTCCCTTTTGCTAAAAAAATGCTTAAGTCAATTGGTTTAGGTTTTATTTTCAAAGCATAAAAAAATCCCGATTCCTCGGGATTAACATCATAAACTATTTATTTTTCTTTTCTTGGTAATACTCATACAGCCATGTTATAGTAAATGTTGGTATAAAATCAAGACCTGGAATTATCTCTTCAATAAAAGCTATTACCCCACTTACTTTACCTACAGTTCCTTTGTACATCATAGAAATTGTAAAAGCTGCTATGGGAGCCCAAATAACATCTGTTGCTTCTGCTAAAACTGGAACTGCATATGACAACATCCCAATAGCATCAAATAATAAACCTAAGATAAGTTTCCCCGTAGTTGCCTGAGGTTTTTGTTTTATTTCAACTTGTAAATTTTTTGTCATTCTTAAATTTAAATTAGTTTTTAAAACTATAACAAATCTAATGCCATTATTTTTTTAATTTATCTTTAAATTGCTTCTTAACCTTCTCAACTTTAGGTGTTATTACATAATGACAATACGATTCATCTTTATTTTGATTGTAGTAGTTTTGATGATAATCTTCGGCCACATAAAATTCTGAAGCATCACTTACTTTTGTAACCACTTTTTTTCCAAATGTGTTTTCTTGATTTAGAAGATCAATGTAAGCTGTAGCCAATTCTTTTTGTTTTTCATTGGTAGTAAAAATTTCACTTCTGTATTGAGAGCCCACATCATTTCCTTGCCTATTTATTGTTGTAG
>CBFHBH010000501.1:0-1797 GCA_965653735.1 uncultured Flavobacterium sp.
GGTGAGAACCAAGCTGAAGAGGCATTATTATGGTGGAAGTCTCAATTTGGGGGTGATTTGTATCTAGAAATTATGAGGCATAATCAAGAAGATGAAAATCGTGTCAACCAAACCTTGATTCAGTTTGCCAGAAAGTATGATGTTAAACTAGTTGCTACTAATAACACCTATTATGTAGCAAAAGAAGATGCTAATGCACATGATATTTTATTGTGTGTGAAAGATGGTGAAAAACAGGCTACACCTATTGGTCGAGGTCGTGGATATCGTTATGGATTGCCAAATCAGGAATATTATTTTAAGAGCCAAAACGAAATGAAGAAGCTCTTTTCCGATTTACCTGAAGCAATTATTAATATTCAAGAAGTTGTAGATAAGGTTGAGTCTTATTCATTATACAGAGATGTATTATTACCTAAATTCGACATTCCTGACGAATTTAAAGTAGAAGAGGATAAAGTGGATGGCGGGGTTCGAGGAGAAAATGCCTACCTACGACATTTGACTATGGAGGGCGCTAAAAGGAGATATAAAGAAATTACTCCTGACATTCAAGAGCGTTTGGATTTTGAACTACTAACGATTTCCAATTCAGGTTATCCAGGTTACTTTTTGATTGTTCAGGATTTCATCGCCGAAGCAAGAAAAATGGGAGTGTCTGTTGGACCTGGTCGTGGTTCGGCGGCAGGATCAGCAGTTGCCTATTGTTTAGGAATTACAAACATCGACCCAATTAAGTACGATTTGCTTTTTGAGCGTTTCCTTAATCCTGACCGTGTATCTATGCCCGATATTGATATCGACTTCGATGATGAAGGTCGTGGTTTGGTAATGGATTATGTAATCAATAAATATGGAGCCAATCAGGTGGCACAGATTATTACCTATGGTAAAATGGCTACTAAGTCAGCTATTCGTGATACGGCTCGTGTGTTAGATTTACCTTTATTTGAGGCCGATAGAATTGCAAAATTGATTCCAGGAATGATGCCTTCAAAATGGAATTTAGCTCGTTTCTTAAAAGAAGATGAAAGCGAGGTAAAAAAAGCATTACGTTCTGAAGAATTTGACCGAGTTAAAGAGCTTATTGCCATTGCTAATGAGGGTGATTTAGCTGGTGAAACAATACAGCAGGCAAAAGTATTGGAAGGCTCTCTTAGAAATACAGGTATCCATGCTTGTGGTGTAATTATTACGCCAGATGATATTACTAATTTCGTTCCGGTAACCACTGCAAAAGACTCTGATTTATATGTAACACAGTTCGATAACTCAGTAGCCGAGAGTGCTGGATTATTAAAAATGGACTTCTTGGGTCTGAAGACCCTGACTTTGATAAAAGATACAGTCAAATTGGTAAAATATCGTACAGGAATCGAATTAGACCCTGATACTTTTCCAATTGACGATCAAAAAACATATGAGCTTTTCCAGCGTGGTGAAACAGTAGGGATTTTCCAGTACGAGTCACCTGGAATGCAAAAATACATGAAGGAGTTAAAACCGAATGTTTTTGGAGATTTGATTGCCATGAATGCATTATATCGTCCAGGGCCATTGGAGTATATTCCTTCTTTCGTTCGTCGTAAAAATGGTGAAGAAGAGATTACTTATGATTTAGATGCTTGCGAAGAGTATTTAGCAGAAACTTACGGAATTACGGTTTACCAAGAGCAGGTAATGCTTTTGTCGCAAAAACTTGCAAATTTCTCAAAAGGTGATGCCGATGTACTTCGTAAAGCGATGGGTAAGAAGCAAAAAGATGTCTTGGATAAAATGAAATCTAAGTTTATTGAT
>CBFHBH010000502.1:0-1779 GCA_965653735.1 uncultured Flavobacterium sp.
AAACTATCTAATTTATCACTTTCGGAAGCAAACTTTTTAAGTGAATCAACATATTTTTCAATATCTTGATTATTTGTTTTAATATCTACTTCATTTATTTCATAAATAACATCTTTAAATTCTTTAAGATAGTTTTCAGAAACTAAACTGTGCCGAGTAGTAACTAACTCTTTAAATTTTTCTTCATCATTTTGTAGTAGTGAAAATTGTTCGATGTACTTTACATTTTCAAAGCCATTTATTATTTTTTCCAAAGTATAGGTTTTGCCAGTTGACCGCTCACCGATAATTACATTTAGTCCAGTAGATAATACAATTCCATCATCAGTAGCTTGAAAAAACTCATTGCCCTCTTCTTTTGATAGGTAAACCTTGTTTTTATCAAATAAGCAACCTTTAATTGCCACAAGAGAATCATCAGCGGCATCAATATATGTTTGACGTGTCGGATAATTGGGCATATCTTCAACAAATCTGCAATCACTAAAAATTACAGGCACAAGTTTATCATTTTCAGTTAGACAAGCCTTAAATTTTCTTATACTTGTAACTTCCCCACAAAAGATGTTATCACCAAGTTTCTCTAAAGTTTCAACTTTGATGTTAGGTTTTTTATCGTAGTGTGGAATAAGAAGATATTTTGATAGTAATGGAAAAATTTCTACTAATTGTTCATAGGTAATATAATCAGTTTTGGATTTTACTAATTCAGTAACTTTTTTACATTTTAAATCTAAATTTTCATTTTCAGAAATCAATAGAATATGTCCAGCTTCTAAATCTATTTCAATTCCAGGAAATACTTTTATGGGTAATTCCGAGGAAATATATTCAAATTGAGTTTTATCAAATAGATTATGATTTGTGATTGCTATGCAATCTAATTCTAACTTTTCTACATAATCCTTTAAGGAATTTAAGCTAAAAAAGAATTGTTTATCACTTATTGACGGAACTGTGTGAATATGTAAATCTACTTTTTTCAAATTAGGTAATGCTTTTGGTTATAACTTTTAATAAATATATCGAGCAAATTTTCGTTAATTTATCGAGTTTGGTTGTATTTTGAAGCTTTGTTAATATTATTCTTGTCAAAAATATCATTTTACAAATATAAACAACCCCGTACTTATACCTGATTTATCCCTTATGAAATTTAAACCCCTAGTCCTGATAGAAGAGAAAATCCTTTTGTGCTGGGGTTCGGCACAAAAGATTACTTCACTTGAATTCATTTTAATAGGAGTTCAGTGAACTTCGTTTGTAACGAATAGCAGGAACAAGCTCCAAATAAAAAAAATGCCATAAAACCCTAAAGTCTCACAGCATTTTCAAACAAATCAATAATTAAGCGTACAGCTTATTCCTTTATAACATCACCTTCTTTAACTTCTTCACTGGCGATTTTTATCAGTTTGTCTTTCGGGGTCAGGTCTCCGAATATTTCAATCTTATCGTCGATTTCCCTTCCTTTTTTAACATCCACTCTTGTGGCTTTGTGATTGACCACTTTGATGACAAACATCCCTTCTGCAGCATTTACCAAAGCCGATTTTGGTACTACAAAAGTGCTGTCTTTCGCATTCAGCGGTAACAAAACTTCGGCTACCATTCCGGGTAATAAATTGCCTTTGGTGTTGTGAACATCCATTTCTACACGCTCAGATCGTAGTTTTAAATCCAAAGCGCCGGACATTCTGGTAATCGTGGCTTTAAAAGTTTCCGGCAATGATTTTACGTTAAAACTCATTTCGTCGCCAGTGTGCAAATAACCGGTGT
>CBFHBH010000503.1:0-1772 GCA_965653735.1 uncultured Flavobacterium sp.
ATAGTTATTAGAGAAGGACTCTCATGTAAATGATGTTTTTGTTCTTCTGTACCTCTGAACTCTCCAAAGAAAGTCAAGTACATTAATCTGAACATATAGAAAGCCGTCATTATTGAAGCAATAGATCCTACAACCCATAAAACAATATTTCCATGGAAAGCAGTCATCAAAATTTCGTCTTTTGACCAGAAACCTGATAATGGGAAAATTCCAGAAATAGCCAATGTAGAAATCATCATTGTCCAGAATGTGATTGGCATTGCTTTACGCAAACCACCCATATTTCTCATGTCTTGCTCACCATGTAACCCATGAATTACAGAACCAGAACCTAAGAAAAGACAAGCTTTAAAGAAAGCATGTGTTATAACGTGGAAAACGGCAACTTCATAAGCTCCTAAACCAAGCGCTAAAAACATTAACCCTAATTGAGAAACTGTTGAATATGCCAATACTTTTTTGATGTCATTTTGAACTAATCCAATTGAAGCTGCTAAAAATGCAGTCCCTGCTCCAATTACAGCAATGATATCTTGAACATAAGGTGCCAAATCAAAAACGAAATGCATTCTAGTTACCATAAAGATACCTGCAGTTACCATCGTTGCAGCATGGATTAAAGCAGAAACCGGAGTTGGTCCCGCCATCGCATCTGGCAACCAAGTATATAAAGGAATTTGAGCTGATTTACCAGTTGCACCAATAAATAAGCACAATGCAGCAATTCCAACTAAAGGATTAGATAAAATATCACTATTGCTTAAAATAGCTGTTTTTAAAGTCGCATAATCAAGCGTATTGAATAAATATCCTAAAATGAATAATCCAATTAAAAGACCTAAGTCTCCAACACGGTTCATGATGAAAGCTTTTTTAGCTGCATCATTATATTCTTGGTTTTTATACCAAAATCCAATTAATAAATAAGAGCATAAACCTACGCCTTCCCAACCAATGAAAAGGATAAGTAAATTACCTCCCATTACCAACGTAATCATAAAGAATACGAAAAGGTTAAGATAAGCAAAGAACTTATGCATGTTTTCATCATCATGCATATAGCTAATTGAATACATATGAATCAGCGTTCCAATTCCTGTAACAAACATTAACCATAATACAGATAACTGATCTAATAAGAATGAGAAGTTAACATTGAATTTTTCTAAAGAAATCCATTGAAACAAGTCAACTTGGATAGGCTTTCCGTTAGATTGAAGTAATAAAAAGAAATACGTTGTAGCAACAAACGAGGTCAAAATTGATAATGTTCCAACAACTCCAACAATGCCTTTACCCGCTTTCTTCCCTAAGAAAACATTAAATATAAATCCACATAGTGGCGCTAACAATAATACTAAAGCTAAATTTTTCTCCATTAGTATTTATCCTTTTAAATTTTTTAAATTATCGATGTCGATTGAACTTAAGTTTCTAAAAATCGAAACCAAAATTGCCAAACCAACAGCTACTTCTGCAGCAGCTACAGCCATAGAGAAGAATACAAAAACTTGTCCTTGCGCATCTTGATGAAACGTTGAAAAAGCTACAAACAATAAGTTTACTGCATTCAACATAATTTCGATAGACATGAACATGATAATGGCATTTCTTCTATACAAAACTCCAAAAATCCCAATACAGAATAAAATTACAGATAGATAGATGTAATTTTCGATTCCTATTTGTTGTAATATATTTTGCATTTTACTGAATAGATTTTTCTTTTTTAGACAATAATACCGTTCCAATCATCGCTACCAGAAGCAAAA
>CBFHBH010000504.1:0-1772 GCA_965653735.1 uncultured Flavobacterium sp.
AAGCCTTCTATTTGGAAATTACAAAAATTTAAATCAATCTCATTTATTTTAATTAAAATTTTCTTGTCTTTTGGAAAAACTTCAGAAACCCAGCGTATTCCGTTTTCGAGCTTTGTTTTATTGTTATGAATATATTTATTTTCATTAGATATATTCAGTTGCAAATACAGAAAATCATTTATTTTTATTAAATCATTCATTTCAAATACCTCAGGCATTTCAAGTAGCTCACCTTTAAAGCCAATCAATATGCCCCATGAAGATTTAAATAATCTAAAATATGATTCATAGTCTTCCATAATTATTAAAATTTTATTTGATTAAAAATTGATTTTGAAAAATAATACTCATCAAAATTACCAGCTGGTCGAATTACATGGTCAAAACTATGATTATTTGGATATGCATGAGTTTCTAACCATGCATTTGCCGCATCATCACCAATACCTCTCATATCAAAAACTTTTAACTTTCCATAATTAGAAACTTTAAATGTCAGAACTTGTAAATCAGTGTAACCAAATCCTTCTAACATTGACTTATATCTTAATGCATCTGCTTTGGTACCAAAAGAATAAACGCCTTCACCCACAAATGACTTAGTATAACCAACTGGAAAAGGAACTCCTCCGTCCAAAAGTCTAGCAACATCTTCAACCCCCTGAACCGTGTAAAAGCTTCTAGCACTACCTGTAGCAAAATTTTTAAGCCCAAATGTTAAGCCAAAAAATGGGGAGTCAATTTCTTGTGGAGTAACTCTGCCACTCGCTGAATCTGCCATAGCCTTATTAGCTGAATTTATCTGGCTTGCTCCAATTTGGGTTAGTAATTCACGATAATTTCCTGCTGTAGTTCTTGAAGATAAAAAATCCATTGTCTCTTGCGAAATCACATCGCTTGGTTTCCCTGGATTACAAATTAAATCTTTCGCTGATTGCCAGTTGTTTCCAAACTTCCATCCTTCAGATTGAGCATAATCAATTGCAAACGGCATAACAATTTGCTTGTAATTATTATCAGTATTCCAACCAGCACCAGAAGTTTTTGACCCAGTATGCCACGTCCATGTTTGATAACTAAGTAAAAATTTAAGAGCATCACCTGGATTATCACCAATTAGACTTTTATCAAAAGCTTTTTCTTGTTGCCCTTCAGCAGTACCAGCTTGGGCAGGTTCTAATCCTTCTAATTCAACCATGTCAATCACACGATTTCCACTAAACTGATATGGAGAATAAAATGGATACTTTGGAGCTAATGGGTCTATAGCAAAGAACCTACCAATCCTCGGGTCATGCATCCTAAAGGTATAGTTTAAGCTATTCCCTTCGCCCTTAATCTCATTGTCCATTTCCTGACCCTGAAACCCATAACGGTAACTATCACTTTGTCCATGTCTTGTTGGGACTTGCATACCAAAAGGATAATAATCTGAATAACTAAGCACCTCCGCATTAAAATAAGCCAAAGAACCTGAAGACAACAACGGTATTTTCTTGTCTGAAATTACCGAAAGTACGTTGCCTAAATGATTAGACAACTCATATTGTTTATCCCCGATCAAAGATATAAAATTATTTACGGCAATAGGCAATGTAATATAAAGCCCGTTGGTCGGGTCTAAATAATTTGGTATGGCATCAGCAGGATTGTCTGTATTTAATGTGTACGGCACACCAGTTGTTGTGGCGTTGACGGTTCCTTTACCACCTTCAGAAGTTTCCCAGGTTGCGTAACCGTCGCCATCATCATCCGGGTCAAGATAATTCGGG
>CBFHBH010000505.1:0-1769 GCA_965653735.1 uncultured Flavobacterium sp.
ATACAAATTACCATTTGTAGCTAATACAAAATAAGAATGATTTGAAGTTAAAGTATTAACTGTAGCTCCAATCATCTTAACCGTAATAGCAGGCAAAGTCATCTGAGTAGCTCTGGTTTGAGCAGCTATAAATGCAGTATTATTCCCTCTTAGCACATTTGTTCCCCAAGTATACACCGTACCATCAGATCTAAGTGCCATTAAAGTACCAACCGCACCTCTACAAGCAACAACATTTGTTAGGAAAGGATTCCCACCTGCGTCTGTTGTAACGCGAGACCATGTAGTTGCGTTTCCACCTGCCCCATTCCCTCTTAGGTTGGCGTTTTGAGAGAGAACCCAAACATCTCCACTACATGTTGTGATGGCAATAGTTTGAAAAGTCACAAACATCATCTTAACATCACCTGGTACCATTCCTGTTGGAAGCCCATTTGCATTACCTCCAATAGTCAATTTTTGAAATACAGTACTTGAAGTTATTGAATTGTCCAATACTTGTCCTTCATTTGACCAAGCATATAATCCATCTGTTGCTAATAACACGCCTTGTCCAGTATTAACTGAATTACTACCTAAACCTGTTTTTAATACTGTTGCAGTTCCCAGTGCAGGATAATTAGTTGCGTTTATTGTTTGTGGAGATAATAAACTTGTTGCACCATCATTCGCTATTCTTTCTCCCCAAGTTTGAAATGATCCATTGGCTGTTCTAACAATTGTAGTGTGAAAACTTGAAATATAGTTGTCGTACTCAATTGTTGCTGCATTATTATTAGAATCCACACCGAAATTTGACAAATCGGTGCCAGAGCATCCAACTGGTGGAGTAGCACATTGAGAATTTGATTGATTGCTAAATAACAATGCGATTAACAACACACACAAAAAGTGCTTGATGTTTATTTTTTTTGTAGCCGTTAAGTAATTTTTTATCATAACTAACTTTATTAGTTTATTATCTGAGGAAGATTATATGTTTGAACTTGTCCATTAAAGTCTATAAAATCAAACATTAGATAAGATTCTGTATTCACAAGACCAGATACTTTATACTTCAGTATTTGAACACCGTTTCTTATCTCAATATTTTCATTGATTGGTTTGGCAGTCATAGAAACTCCAACTCCAGCTATTAATAAACCGGGCGCAGAAAGTTTTGGTGTAGTATTATCTTTAGTAGAGATTGTCACTGGTACAGAAATTATTAAATCTTGATAATTCCTCCCTTTGTGAATTTTATCTGAAAACTCAATTTTAGAAAAATCAAAAGTCATCTTGACAGGACTTACTTTCACAATAATTTTTTCAGGAAAAAAAGGATGATTACACTCCTCATTATGTTTTTTGGTTTCCAAAAACTTAATCTCATATTCACCACATTGCTGGAATATATAATCATTAATTTGTTTTCCTATAAGAGACGAGAAAACTTTTGCTTCTGAATTATTGATTGTCCATTTTACAGAAGCGTCGATATTGCCAAAGTTTATTTTTTCATCAAAAGAAATTACTTTATAAAATTCTTTTGATTGTCCTGTTACACCAAATGGAGCAGTAATCAATACAAAAAATAAAAAACATTTAAGTTTTGTTATAATACTTGAACCATTAAATTTTAGATTAATAAGTAAGTTGCTGTTTATCTTCATTTTTTAAACTTTTATTTTTTTATCAGTTATCCAAAAAAATCCATATATGTTTTTAACCCTCTGGATTTAAAGAGAGACAAAAAATACTTGCGTATTGACAAGTGTGATTTACATGCA
>CBFHBH010000506.1:0-1768 GCA_965653735.1 uncultured Flavobacterium sp.
CAAACCCAATAATTTCTTTTCCGCTTTCTGCTAATTTATTAAACAAATATGTAGCTTGTTCAAAAGAAAATCCTCCGGGAACTGGCGTTCCAGTATTTGGACAATACCAAGGATACATTCCGTCTATATCAAAAGAAATACATACTTTTTGCGGTAATGATTCTATAATTGCATCACATTGTTGTGCCCAAGTTTTTCCTTCGAATGACTCAGCTTTCAAATCGGCATCAGTATTAACTAAAACTCTTCCTTTCGATTCGTTTACAACTTCTACCTCTTGTTCACAAAAATCACGAATACCTACTTGAACAATTTTTGAGATTTCTGGAATTTGCAATGCATTGTACATTACTGAAGCATGTGAAAAAGTGAAACCTTCGTAAGCAATACGCAAATCCATATGGGCATCTAAATGTAAAATCCCGAAATTATCATACTTAGAGGCCAAAGCTTGATAGTACCCTAGTGGTGTACTATGATCTCCTCCCAAAAGAACAACTTTCTTACCTTTATTTAACCAATTGATTGTTTGCTCTTTTACAGCATCAACCATATTGGCGCAAGCATCATTAATTTTATTTAAGTTTTCTCTCAGTTCAGCATTTTTACCAACATCACCTCCTTCTTCTAAACATTCAATTATGGGTTGAGCCAATTTTTTAAACTTTTTAGATTTACGCTTTAATTTAGGAGGATATTGATCAAGATAAATACCCAACTTCCATAATTCGGGAAAATCTTGGTGATTCAAATCAACTTGGTAAGATGATTCTAAAACTGCTTCTGGTCCTTTTGAAGCACCAGCTCCATAACTAACAGTAACTTCCCATGGCACAGGAATAACAATAATTTCTGAATCTTCTGCAGAGAAAGGTAATCCAAAGATTGTCGCATCTGCTAAACCTGGCTGACTTGGGTCAAAATTTTCTATAATTTGTTGCTTATTCATCTCTAAAATAATTTCCACAAAGATATTTGTATTAACCGAATAAAAAAAGCCTGCTCTAACAGAACAGGCTTTAATAACTTAATGATATTGTTTTATTAATTTTTAACAAACTTAAGAGTTGTATTGCTTCCTTTAAACTTAGCTGTATAAACTCCTGATGAAAGATTAGAAATATCCACTTTCTCTTCGTTAGTTTCTAAATTTTTCTGAATAAGTTTTTGACCTAATAAGTTATAAATTTCAATATCTTGACCAGAAATAAAATCTCCACTAACAGTGATTTCTGTTGAAGCTGGGTTAGGATATAATTTTAAATTTTTCTTTAAATATTCATCAACACTCAAAGACGGTTGAACAGTTAATGTAAAATTACAATTAACAGAACTTCCGCTAGTTGCTGTCATAGTAACAGTGTATACTCCAGGGGCAACAACAGTTCCTTGTACAGGATTTTGAGTTACTGCAGCGTCACAATTAGGATTGATAGCATTTGTTAAACTCATATAACTTGGTAATGTATATGTATTACCTACACCGGCAACAACTGTTTGATTACCCGGACAATTAATACTTAAAGGAACTGCAGGCAATGCATATCCTGTAGCATTAAAAATTGTGGTCATTGTTTTAATATCAGCACATGGATAATTCATATTTATAGCTGCCTGACGAACTGCTAAAGCTGCCTGTGCTTGAGTAGTTGTACTTCCTGTTAATGCTAAACCTTGTAAAAATGCTTTATCCATTTTAGCTCTACCAATTACATCGTATATTTTCATTAAAGCTGTAGCCCAAATTTGACCATCTGTGTGGATTGTA
>CBFHBH010000507.1:0-1767 GCA_965653735.1 uncultured Flavobacterium sp.
CGAATTATTTCAGCAAATTGCCAAACAAGGCTTTTTAAAAGTACGTGTGAACGGTGAAGTTCAGGATATTGTTAGCGGAATGAAATTGGATCGTTACAAAACACATGACATCGAAATTGTAATTGATCGTTTGGTAATTGATAGTTCAGATGACAGCGAAAAACGCTTGACAGAAAGTATCAAAACCGCCATGTATCATGGGGAAAATGTCTTGATGATTCTAGATCAAGATTCTGGTGAAATAAGATATTTCAGTAGAAACTTAATGTGTCCATCTACTGGAATTTCGTATCAAAATCCGGAACCCAATTTATTCTCCTTCAACTCACCCAAAGGAGCTTGTGAAAATTGCAATGGATTAGGAACAGTGAATGAAATCAATCTTCAAAAAATTATTCCAGATCCTAAAATATCTATAAAAAGCGGTGGAATTGTAGCCATAGGCGAATACAAATCTTCTTGGATATTCAAGCAACTGGAAACCATTGGAGAAAAATTTGGCTTTAAACTTACTGATCCAATTGAAAAAATTTCAGAAGAAGCCATGGATATGATTTTGAATGGAGGAAATGAAAAATTTTCTATCAGTTCAAAAACAGCCGGAGTGACTAAAGAATATAAAATTGAATTTGAAGGCATAGCCAATTTCATCAAAACACAACACGATGAAACCGAATCGACTTCTATCAAGCGTTGGGCAAAAGATTTTATGGACGAGGTTGATTGCCCAGTTTGTGGCGGTTCACGTTTGAAAAAAGAAGCATTATACTTCAAAATCAACGAGAAAAATATTCAGGAATTATCGAATACAGATGTCTCAGATTTGAGCATTTGGTTTAATGAATTAGATCAAAATCTTACCGAAAAACAAAAAGTAATTGCCAGTGAAGTCGTTAAGGAAATAAAAGCTCGTTTACAGTTTTTAGTTGATGTAGGATTAAATTACCTTTCATTAAGTCGAAATTCAAAATCACTATCTGGTGGTGAAGCACAACGTATACGTTTGGCAACGCAAATTGGTTCACAATTGGTTGGAGTGCTTTATATTTTGGATGAGCCAAGCATTGGTTTGCATCAACGCGACAATGAACGATTGATTAAATCTTTGGAACAATTACGTGATATTGGAAACTCTGTCTTGGTAGTTGAACATGACAAAGATATGATTGAACGTGCCGATCATGTCATTGATATTGGACCAAAAGCCGGTAAATACGGCGGACAAATAATCAGTCAAGGAACGCCCAAAGCTTTACTTCAAGAAAATACCATTACTGCTCAGTTTATGAGTGGAAAAATGAAAATTGAAATTCCTAAAAAGCGTCGTGAAGGAAACGGAAAAACCATAAAAATATCGGGCGCAACAGGAAATAATCTGAAGAATGTTTCTGCCGAATTTCCATTAGGGAAACTAATCTGTGTGACAGGAGTTTCGGGTTCAGGGAAATCGACTTTAATTAACGAAACCCTGTACCCTATTTTAAACCAACATTTCTTTAATGCGGTTAAAAAACCACAGCCTTATAAAAAAATTGAAGGTTTAGAACATATCGATAAAGTAATTGATATTGATCAAAGTCCAATTGGGCGTACACCGCGTTCGAATCCTGCAACCTATACCGAAGTGTTTTCGGAAATACGTAGTCTATTTACACAAACTGCCGAAGCACAAATTCGTGGTTACAAACCAGGACGTTTCAGTTTTAATGTAGCTGGTGGTCGTTGCGAAACCTGTAAAGGTGATGGTGAAGTAACCATCGAAATGCA
>CBFHBH010000508.1:0-1760 GCA_965653735.1 uncultured Flavobacterium sp.
TTGATACGCCGCTAATTTCACATCCGCCACTTAATCCGTTGCTATAATTCAACGTACTCGCACTTGGTACACTGCCACAAGCCACTGTTATATCTGATGGTGCTACCATTACTGGTAAAGCTACTGGCAAGACATGGATGGTTCTTGAAACAGAGGTCAAAAGACGACCACAACTATCGGTAGCAGTCCAGGTTTCGGTTACATCGCCACCACATGCATTTGGTACGGCAGAAAAACTTGAAGCGTTTGATACGCCGCTAATTTCACATCCGCCACTTAATCCGTTGCTATAATTCAACGTGCTCGCACTTGGTACACTCCCACAAGCCACTGTTATATCTGATGGTGCTACCATTACTGGTAAAGCTGCTGGCAAGACATGGATGGTTCTTGAAACAGGCAAAATTGTTCTACCATAAGAATCCGTAGCATTCCATGTTTCAGTGATAATCCCTCCACATGCTCCAGAAGGAATTTGAGAACTTCTGGTTGAGATTACTGAACCACTAACTAAACATTCTCCTAATTGTTGATTTGAGTATGACAAGTTACTTAAAACAGGTAACGTACTGCCACAATTTAAAGCAATATCACCAGGAGGTGTTGAAAAAGTTGGTAAAGTTGGCAATGCTAAATTTAAAACACCATTAGTCTCAGCAATATCAGCTGTTCCATTTGCACATCTTACTGTAAAAGATACGTTTTGAGGAGAAACAGTTGATAAAATTGTAAAAGTCAATGTTGATGAGGGAAATCCTGAGCCACCATTAGACGTAAAACTTGAAGGAGAAAATGATGCTGTTACTCCTGTAGGTAAAGCTGTTGTAATTGAATACACTCCATTTACAGTACCATTTTGCCCTCGAGTTGCAGAAACAGTATAGGTTTTTATTACTGATCCAGAAGAAGGAACACAAACATTTGATGAAGAAGGATTAATACTTACCGTATTAACTCTTGGTGCATCTGTAAAAATAACTTCTGCATGAAGGCCACTTGTTTGTCCATCGGCAGTAGCTATCAAAGTAGAATTGATACAATCATCTTCACAAACATGCCATGTAGTAATAAAATCACCATTAGAGTTTGCTTCTACTAACCAAGAATCGTGATTCTCTCCATCATTAGAAATACCATCATAATGGTGTACAACTAATTCAACAATTTCATTGGGAAAAAATCCAGCTCCCGTAAAAGTAGCTGTAGTGCCAGGGGCATAATCTGGCTCGTCTGAAGTTAAAGTTGCTTGACTGAAAACAAATGCTGATGAAAGCAAAGTCATTAAAACAAACAACAGTCTTTTAATTTTGAAGGTTGGTATAATTTCAATCATAAATTTTGATTTTACGTTTCTAATAAAAACAAACTTATTCTTGAAAATTTTAGATTTTGATTTAAAATTCTGAGGTGGTATAATCTAAATCAGAAACAAAAATAAGAGGAATATTACCGAAATAGGTATTGACATTCTTACTTTTCGATTAAATGTAAAAAACATATGTTAAAATAAACTATTTGTTAAATTTAAAACTGATCTATATCCCAAATATATTAGAAAAAAAAAATAGAATTATTTAAAACCAATTGAATGTGTTTCTCGTAAATGAAATTATAACAAAAATATTCAAACATGAAAACACAAAAATTTTTACAAGTAGCATTTCTAGGAATTGCATTATCATTAGGTTTAAATTCTAATGCGCAAAAATCGGTAATTGTGGGTGGAGCTCCAATGTATCCAACAAAAAACATTATTGAAA
>CBFHBH010000509.1:0-1757 GCA_965653735.1 uncultured Flavobacterium sp.
CCTCTAATTAAGAAAGGTGCAATTGGGAAAATATCGTCAGTATTACCAGTTGAAGCGTAAGAGTTTGCAATTACACTTACTGGAACTTCAGACAACACTTCGCCTTGAGAAATACGGATTTCACCATTTTTCCAGTACACAGGAGCATCGTCTTTATATTTAGCAGTTTTTGTTGTTACCCCAGCTCCTGTTGTAGTATCAAAATTGGCACGAATACCAGTAACTAAAAACGCATGGTCTAACATATTTTTGTCAATGTTACGAACACCTACTTCAGAAGCATTTTTTTGTAACACTAATTCTGTTTGTTCGATTGCATCGGACAAACCAGATACATATTTTACGGCAGTTCTTGGGTAAAATCTACCTCCTAACATTGGTAAACTATCTCCTTGCTTTACTGTTGAAGCGATTTCTATTGCTTCTTTTAAAGTTAAATCTTTCATTTTCTATTGATGATTAAAATGTTATTTAAAAATTTATTGATTCTTGTTTTTTTGATTTTTAAGCTAAAGTGAAGTTGTCATAAACCCCAGCTCTCTCTTGTCTTTGTGGCATAACTGGAAGGTTCGAAGCACTTCTTAAAGACGACGGACGGTTTAACGAAGGTCTGTTTAAAGACGGAGGAGAATACAGTCTTTCCTCACAAGGACAACCTAACGCACCAGCAACAAATCGTTTCATTGTTGTAGCAGTCGTTGTGTTTGCAGGCATTGTTTGTGCGCTATCTTTCGCAAAATGGCTAACTAAACCTTTGACACCTCCAGCCGACATACCTATGCCGATTGCTTTAATACCCATGGTTGCAGTATCATTGCCGTCTAAAGCAACTACTAACGCTCCACCAACTAAAATTGAAGCCACAGCGACATACATTTTTGTTTTCTTTTGTTCTTCGGTCATTAAAGCTTCATCATCTACTTTAGCAATAGCATTAGCTAAACCATTAGTAGCCATGAAACCAACACCTGCACCGCCTACTTGAACCAAGCCAGTGCTAACGTCTGACGATTTTACTTTTTTGAATTTCATTTTATTATTAATTTTAATTGAACACTATTTTTATTTTCCTAAAACTTTTTTTGTTACTATTCCTAATCCAAACCAAAACCACCATTTTTGGTAAAATTTCTTTTCAGTTTCAATACAATTTGTTGTATTTGTTCCTGTGCTTGTACCATTGGTTGGTAAACCTGTTGTTTCCATTGGTTCAGCAACCACTATAACAGGGTCATTTGTAGTTGGGTTTGAAACATCTTTAGGGTCATTTGTAAATCTCCATGTTGGATATTTCACTTCATACGAGAAAGGTATAATCGATTTTGGGTACAAATCAACAATCTCTGACCAAGCTGGATATAAATAAGTTGATTCTGTTTGTGTATAGCCTAAAGCAAACATTTCACCATATACTTTATCGTAAATTGGCGCAAGAGATTTTTCAATCAAGTAGGCTCTTGAATCTATTGCTTGTTGTGATAGTCCCTCTAATTCGTTATTTTTATAGTACCACAACAAGAAATCACCTCTGTAATTAATTTTATTAGCTAAATCATATTTTAACAACACATTAGGTTGGTTTAAAAATACCGTAACCATTAAACTTATATCTGATACGGTTTCTGCTATACTTCTTATTTGTGGGTTTAGATAAAAATTTTCAACCGCAGTAGGCTCATAAGAACCCCTCGGGTCATTAATATCAAAAATTCCTCTTGTTTGGCTACCCCAATTGTTATCAGCATACTCAATTGCCG
>CBFHBH010000510.1:0-1756 GCA_965653735.1 uncultured Flavobacterium sp.
AACTATATCAAATGAGTGTCCATGGCTTGAAGATAGTAATGATGCATTATTGGTAGCTCAAAAATTGGGAATACCATTTCAAACAGTTGATTTAAGCGAACAATACAAAGAGAAAATCGTCGATTACATGTTCAGTGAATATGAAAAAGGACGCACACCTAATCCTGATGTGTTATGTAATAGAGAAATTAAATTTGATGTTTTTATGAAAATTGCTCTTTCTCTTGGTGCCGATTATGTAGCTACAGGGCATTATTGTCGTAAAGGAGAAATTGAAGTAGATGGAAATCCAATGTATCAGTTATTAGCAGGTGTTGACGGAAATAAAGATCAATCATATTTTTTGTGTCAGTTGTCACAAGATCAATTGGCTAAAGCATTGTTCCCTATTGGAGAATTAACTAAACCTCAGGTTCGTGAAATTGCTGCAAAAATGGAATTAATTACTGCCGAAAAGAAAGACTCTCAAGGACTTTGTTTTATTGGAAAAGTGCGTTTACCAGAATTTTTACAACAACAATTACAGCCAAAAGAAGGATTGATTTATGAAGTTTCTGCAGAAAATGAATTATATCAAGAAAAGAAAATTAATTTCGATTCTCTAGAAGAAAAATTAAAATATGAAGCTTCAAATATTCAGTATTCGCCAAACGCAGCTAAGCTAGTTGGAAAGCATCAAGGAGCTCATTATTATACAATTGGTCAAAGAAAAGGATTAAATGTAGGAGGAACAAAAGAGCCTTTATTTATTATAGCAACTGATATCGAAACAAATGCAATTTACACAGGTCAAGGAAGTAACCATCCAGGATTATTTAAAAAAGCATTATTTGTGGCTAATGATGAGGTGCATTGGATTCGCCCTGATTTGAGTTTAAAACCTGGTGAGACATTAAAAGTTAAAGCTAGAATTAGATACCGTCAAGAATTACAAGAGGCAACTCTATTTCAATTTGAAGATGGCATGTATGTCGAATTTAATCAGCCTCAATCAGCAATTACTGAAGGACAATTTGTTTCGTGGCATATGGGAGAGGAGTTAATAGGTTCGGGAGTTATTTCTTAAATAGTTGTTTTATAAGATACTAGTTGTGTATATTTGAAAACCAAAAAGCAAACTATGAAAACCACACTACTTGTATTTTTTTCTTTTTTTTCAATTACTGTTTTTTCGCAGGAGGATGCTTGGGTTTTTTTCAATGATAAACCTAATGCAAGTGCTTTTTATTCTAATCCATTATCAGAATTAACTCAAAGATCATTAGACAGAAGAACAACTCAGAATATTGCATTAGACATTAAAGATGCTCCGATACATCAACCATATATAAACCAAATTACAGCTGCTACTGGAATAACTGTACTAGCAAAGTCAAAATGGTTAAATATGCTTCATATTAGAGGAACACAAGCGAATATCGCAGCTTTAGCAGCTTTATCTTTCGTTGATCATATTCAGTATGCTAATCATTCTTTGAATCCTGGAGGAAAAATTTCTAATTCATCTAATAAAACAAATTATATTGATAAATGGTTAGATACAAATAATACTCAAGTAAATTACAACTATGGAAATTCAGCCACACAAGTACAAATGTTGAATTGTCATATTTTGCATCAACAAAATTATACAGGACAAGGTAAAGTTGTAGCTATTTTAGATGCTGGTTTTCCAGGTGTAAATACAGCTGCTCCTTTTGCTAGTTTACGAAACAGAGGTTTGATTCTTGGAGGATATGATTTTGTAAATAATTCG
>CBFHBH010000511.1:0-1751 GCA_965653735.1 uncultured Flavobacterium sp.
AGAGCAAGTTCAGGAAATCGCTGGTCAAATCATTGGAATGGATTTGATTACGCCTCAAACACCTCCAACTGGTAAAAGAGTTCATAAAGTATTAGTAGCTGAGGATGTATATTATCCAGGTGAAAGTGAAACTAAAGAGTTTTACATGTCGGTTTTATTAAATCGTGGTAAAGGTCGTAACATGATCATGTATTCTACTGAAGGTGGTATGGATATTGAAGAAGTGGCAGAGCACACTCCAGAGAAAATCTTTACTGAAGAAATTGATCCTGCTGTAGGTTTACAAGGTTTCCAAGCTAGAAGAATTGCTTTCAACTTAGGTTTATCTGGTGAAGCATTCAAAGAAATGGTAAAATTTGTTGATGCTTTATACAAAGCTTATATTGGTTCAGACTCTTCAATGTTTGAAATCAACCCAGTATTAAAAACTTCTGATAACAAAATCATGGCAGTTGATGCTAAAGTATCGTTAGATGACAATGCTTTATACCGTCACGCTGATTTAGCAGAAATGAGAGATATTACAGAAGAGCGTCCAATTGAAGTTGAAGCTAAAGAAGCTGGATTAAATTATGTTGACCTAGACGGAACTGTTGGTTGTATGGTTAACGGTGCTGGTTTAGCAATGGCGACTATGGACTTAATTAAATATGCAGGTTTCGAACCAGCAAACTTCCTTGACGTAGGAGGAACTGCTGATGCTAAACGTGTAGAAACAGCTTTCCGTATTATTTTAAAAGATCCAAACGTAAAAGCTATCTTAATCAATATCTTTGGTGGTATCGTTCGTTGTGACCGTGTTGCTCAAGGTGTTGTTGATGCTTACAAAAATATGGGTGACGATATTAAAGTGCCTATCATTGTGCGTTTACAAGGAACTAATGCAGAAATCGCTAAAGAATTAATCGATAATTCAGGTATGCCAATCTTATCTGCAGTACAATTCCAAGAAGCTGCTGATCAAGTTAAAGCTGCATTAAGCTAATAAAAGACACTTTTTGTCAAAATAATAGAAAAAGCCTTAGTTTTCACTAAGGCTTTTTTGTTACCTCATTGTAAATTTTTAAGTTTCCTTTAAGATGAGTTAAGATAATACTTTTCGATTTAAAAATTAGAATTGTATTTTTTGTAATAAATTTCTCTCTTATTTGTCAGGTTATCAAAGTTTTTTGAATTTCTTAAACAGATTGATAATTTGTCTTTTTTATAAGATTAAAAGTAAGTTAAGCTATTGATTGACACTTTTTTGCAAAGATATCTGGAGTAATTTTGAAATGTAATCTTAAACAAATAAAAAAAAGAAAACATGAAAAAATTAATGCTATTATTAGGTGTTTTATTATTGAATGTTACGTTTGCGAAAGCAAATGATGTATTGCCTGTTGATGACTATCCAAAAGCTGTAAAAAACATTACTAAGTTACTTGGTTCATTAACTATTACTGAAGAATTTGAAAAAGCTGAAACTATACGATTTACTGCAATGGTAAACAACAATGATGAGCTTGTTGTTTTACAAGTGAATACAAAAAATGAAGCTTTTAAAAACTACCTTGTTCAAAAGTTAAGCTATCAAAAAATTGAAAAGGGAATTATGACTGCAGGAAAGTTGTATTCTTTTGTGGTTACTTTTAAACCAGAATAGTTCTCTGACTTAGATAAAAATTAAAGGGCTTTTTAAGCCCTTTTTATATTGTGTTTTGTTCTTGAGGTTCTTTGACTTCAGCCGAAAGATAATTGTAATCTGGATT
>CBFHBH010000512.1:0-1751 GCA_965653735.1 uncultured Flavobacterium sp.
AAAAGCCTGTTGCAATTCGGCATTTTGATTCTTAATATCCGGAGCCTGAGCAGTTCTCCTAGGATAATCTAATTCAACTAAAATTACATTTTCCTTGGCCCATTTTTGAAATTCAGGTGTTTTCAGCACTTCGTTTTGCAAGCGAATACACCAGCCACACCAGTCACTTCCTGTAAAAAACATCATCAAAGGTTTTTTCTCTTTATTACTAATGGCTATTGCTTCTCTAACATCTGTATGCCAGTTTAGCTCCTGCGCTTGTAAAGCAAAGGAACCTATTATAAAAAATGTCAGTATAAATATTTTTTTCATGTTACTTTATTTTTTTTCAAATTTAAATAAATATCTTCTCAAAGTAGCATCTATTTTACTTCCTGCATTAATTTTTTGATTAATGGAGAAATTGCTATCAAAATCAGTCCCGCTACCAAGGAATAGATTGCCAACTGATAATATCCGTCTGTGTATGACTGCAACTTAGACATTAAGGTAGTTCCTGTATTTGACTTAGAAATTTCTGCACCTAGTTTTCCTGCAAATAACTGACCAAACGCAGTTGCTAGAAACCACAATCCCATCATCATTCCAAAAAGTTTTTTAGGTGAAAGCTTCGTTATAATAGACATTCCGATAGGTCCTAAGCAAAGTTCGCCAATAGTTGTTACCAAATAAGCAAACGTAAATACGTTCAACGATGTAACTCCATTTACATCTGCAAAAAATTTAGTGTAATAAAATATATAAAAAGAAGCCGCTAAAAACAAAAATCCAATCCCAAACTTAATCAATGTATTTGGCTCTATCTTCTTTTTAGCCAGCCAAAGCCAAAGCAATCCAATCAAAGGACTAAAAACAACAACAAACAATGTATTGGAACTATTATTTACAGCATTAGGATCTACTGTGAATCCTAGTAAATCATAATTTAAATTATCTTTAGCAAACAATGACAATGAGCCTCCACTTTGTTCGTAAATTGCATTAAATACGAGATAAAAGAAAATAAACGTAAAAGCTGCCAACATCTTTTTTTGCAATTTTATATCTCCTAATTTTATTACTTCGTATACAAAATAAACAATCGCAATTATACCAATTGTGTACATAAAATAATCGGTATAATCGGTATTTTTTACCATAATAAAAATAAAAGGAATACTCAGTAGTGACCCTAAATAAACACTTATTTCTTTAAATTTTCTTTTGTTTGGTTCTAAATGAAGCAAGGGGGAGTTCCCAATAGGACCAAGATGTTTTTTGGTAATCAAAAAAGTTAACAATCCAAAAACCATAACAATAGCCGCCGAAAGAAAGCATAATTGCCATGAATAATACTTACCCAAATAAATACAAAGAATTCCTCCAAAAAAACCGCCAATATTAATTCCGGCATAAAACATCCCATAACCGGCATCTCTCCTATGATCACTTTCATGATAGAGTTCACCAACCATTGAAGAAATATTAGGTTTAAAAAAACCCGTTCCAATTATAGAAAATGCTAAGCCGTAATAAAATAAATCCTGAGGGGCAAAAGCAATAAGCAGATTTCCTAAAATCATAACAATTCCTCCAAAAAATAATGACTTTTTAAAGCCTAAAACTTTATCTGCAAAGATTCCGCCTACAAAAGTAAAAGCATACACAAAGGCTTGAATAGCCCCATATTGCAGGTTAGCCGCTTCATCTTTAAGCAAAAGCTGATCAACCATGAAAAAAGTTAAAACACCACGCATTCCATAAAAGCAAAA
>CBFHBH010000513.1:0-1748 GCA_965653735.1 uncultured Flavobacterium sp.
AATGGGTATAAATCTATTAGAGCATAGAAGCCTAGCGATTCGTTTTACGGATGAAGATGATCAGAAAGTACCAGAAAATGGGGTTCTTAAAATCAATCATTCCAATTATGATGCTTTTGAGTCAATAGTTTCGAAATCATTCAATACTAGTAGCCATTGTTTTTATTTTAATAAAAAAGAGGAAGGTTTTGAATTGAAAGCTGATTATTGTGTGGGTTTGGATTGGTTGGGTACTACGAACAGATATATTTATGTTGAACCCAAAATTAACACTTATTCAGCCCATATTTTTAATTCAAAAACTAATCAGGAATTTGAGGAAGAGCAAGAGCCCAATCTAGAAGTGGCAATTAATGAGTCTTTTTTGGAATTGGATTATCTGAAAATGTTATTACAGGTAACATCAGTTTCGGAAAGCAATTCTGAAATAAAAGAATTACTCAAAATTGATTGGCATGCTCGACCTATTGAAATTAACCAAAAAGAAGACAAACTTACTCCTTTTCTTGTAGTTAGGTTTTTACAAACCTTAAAAATTATAGTGCGTAAAGGACTAAAGAAAAATTATTTCAAAGTACAAGAGAACTTAAATAATAGAGTTAAAGGTAAAATTTTAGTAGGACAACACATCAAACAAAATGTTTTTAAAAATAGGTTCACAAATACCTTTTGTGAATATCAACAATTTGGTGAAGACCATATCGAAAATCGTTTTTTGAAAAAGGTTTTACAGTTTGCCAATAGCTATGTTGAAAATCACAAAGACCTTTTTGGGAAAAATTATAGCATATTAAACACAATCCGTTTTATAAAGATTATTCTACTGCTTTAGAGTTGGGAAGTTATATATTGAAAAAGTTTGCCTACACTATTTCACAAACGACAAGCAATACTGTTGCAACACCCCCTTATTGGATCGATATGCCTAGATTGTTTGAATTGTATGTGTACAGTAAAATGATTGAGGATAACCCAAGGGATAGAAACAAAATTCATTATCAATTCTCGACTTATGGAAATGCTTTGGATATTTTAGTTTCTCATCCTCAATTTCAAATGGTAATAGACGCGAAGTACAAATTACACTATCAGATTGGTCATTTACATCAGGATATACGTCAGGTAGCCGGTTACGCACGTTTGAAAAAAGTAAGAGAAAAATTAAAGGTTTTCGATGATACTACTATTGATTGTTTGATTATATATCCAGATATAGAAAATGGTGTTGAGAATTTAAGTTTAGATAATATTATAAAAGAAGAAAATAGAAAAAAGATTAAGGCTTACCATAAAGTCTATAAATTGGGAGTAAAGTTACCATTTATAGAATCTGAATAGGTTTTAAAAGCAAAGATGCTTAATTTAATCAGTAAAAGAAATCAATGAAAATAGCTTTACTCGATGACAACCCAGAACAATTGCAAAGCAATTGCAATTACTTAAAAAGTATAGGTGATACGATAGTAGTTACTGCGTGTATCAGTGCAAAAACCTTTATGGAGGAAGTAAAAAAAACGATGCCTGAGGTACTGGTGATGGATTCAAATTTGTGAATATCTCTTTCTGAAACGTACTCCATTCTTTTTCTAAAAAAATTACATTTGCCTTCCTTAAAAAAATAATTATGAGTGCAACTTGGTATGAATGTAAAGTAAAATTTAGAAAAGTAGATGAAAACGGTGTACAAAAGGTAACCACAGAGCCTTATCTGGTCGATGCCTTATCGTACACAGAAGCAGAGTCTAGAA
>CBFHBH010000514.1:0-1743 GCA_965653735.1 uncultured Flavobacterium sp.
TAACCCAATTGATGTACTAAAAAATGACATTAAAAAAACGGTTTTATTACAATCTTCTCCATATTCAAAAAAAATTGGAACACCTGTAGAAATAGATTTAAAAACTGTAAACGAAAAACCAAATCCTCAAGATTATACTCCTGGAAATTTACCAGTAGGGCTACTTTTAGAAGGATATTTTTCATCAGTATATGAAAACAGAGTGTTGCCATTTAAAGATACAAATTTTAAAGCCAAAGGAAAGTCATCAAAAATGATTGTGGTTACTGATGGTGATATTATCAAAAACCAATTGGACGAAAAAGGGCAACCTATGGAATTAGGTTATGATAAATGGACAAACCAAATGTATTCCAACAAAGAATTTTTAATGAATTGTGTCAATTATTTACTCGATGATAACGGACTTATTAACATTAGAAGCAAAGAAGTTGATTTACCTTTATTAGACAAAGAAAAAGTTTATGAGGAGTATACCTACACTCAATTGCTTACAGTTGGCTTACCATTATTGATTTTAACCTTATTTGGAATAGCAATTACATATTTTAGAAAAAGGCAATTTGCCCGATAATATGTTGAAAAGACGCAATTCTTGTTGATAAAATTGTTTTTTATACTGAATGGTTTAAAATATATTTGTAAAACGTAAAGTGTCTCATAATTTATAAGACCATTATTTAAAAAGATGCAAATGAAATTTATAGTATCAAGTTCTTATTTACTAAAACAACTTCAGGTTTTAGGTAGTGTTATTAATAGTAGCAATACCTTGCCTATTTTAGATAACTTTTTGTTTGAATTAAAACAAAATCAATTAATTGTTTCTTCATCTGACTTAGAAACAACAATGTCTGCTACTCTTTCTATTGACTCTACAAGTGAAGGAAGTGTTGCGGTTCCTGCAAAGTTATTATTAGAGATTTTAAAAACTTTCCCTGAACAACCTTTAACATTTACTGTTGAAGAGAACAATACAATCGAGATTAGCTCACAATCTGGAAAATATGCCTTGGCATATGCACCAGGAGAAGAGTTCCCCAAGTCAGTTAATTTAGAAGAGCCGTCTAAAACTATTGTTCCTGCTGAAGTACTTTCTACTGCAGTGAGTAAAACAATTTTTGCTGCTGGAAACGATGATTTACGTCCAGTAATGAGTGGTGTTTTCTTTCAGTTTTCTACAGATGGCTTAATTTTTGTAGCTACAGATGCTCATAAATTAGTGAAATATGCTCGTACAGATGTTAAAGCATCTCAAGTAGCAGAATTCATTATGCCAAGAAAACCTTTGAATATTTTAAAAGGAATTTTAGCAACTTCTGATGCTGAAGTTACTATCGAATACAACGATGCTAACGCAACATTCTCTTTTGACAATTATGTATTGACTTGTCGTTTAATTGACGGTAAGTATCCTAATTATGAGGCTGTAATTCCTAAAGAGAATCCTAACAAATTATTAATAGACAGAACACAGTTTTTAAATTCAGTTCGTCGTGTGGCTATTTTCTCAAACAAAACTACACACCAAATTCGTTTAAAAATTGCTGGTACCGAATTAAATATTTCTGCTGAAGATATTGATTACTCAAACAAAGCCGAAGAGCGTTTAACTTGTGATTATCAAGGTGACGATATGCAAATTGGTTTCAATTCTCGCTTTTTAACAGAAATGCTTACAAACCTTCAATCTGACATGATTATGTTAGAGATGTCTATGCCTAACAGAGCTGGAATCTTAAC
>CBFHBH010000515.1:0-1729 GCA_965653735.1 uncultured Flavobacterium sp.
GAGCATCATTTAAATTTGTCACAACTTGTTCTTTTAGTAATTCGGATGTGATTACGTTATAAACTTGCGGATTTTCAATGTCAGCAAGTGGCATTTTAGAGACTGTGGTACTTTTCTCTCTCTTGTATTTGCTTTTTGTTCCATTTACCGAAATTTCATTAAGTTTCTTTATTGAGTCTTGTTGAATTTTGTTTTTTTCTTGCGCTTGAAGATTCAATGCAAATAGCGCAAATAAAAAAAAGGTTAAGTTTTGTTTTCTCATTTTTATTTAGAATAAATTAAAATAGTACTACAAAAATAGTTATCGAAAAAACAATTACAAAATTTATTTAGACTAATTTTAAATAATTTTATTTTAAAAGTGTATTTTTTTTATATGGTTTCTTGAATGCAAAAAGCCTGCATTTGCAGGCTTTTTAAAGGTGTAATATTAATAAAACAAAAATTAAAAGAAGATGAACAGTTGTTGCTTTCATCTTCTTTTTGAAAATAACCCAAATTAAAATTTGTATTTTATTGATGTCATTACTTGACGTGGAGCAATAGGATTAACACTGTAGTTTTCATGAACAGTATAGTTTAACTCATTTGTTACGTTAGATAATTTGAAAAGTAATGAAAATTGATCCCATTCATAACCTACCGACGCATCAGCAGTGAAGTAACCTTCTAAAGGAATATCTCGATCTCTGATAGATATAATATATGCAGGATTTGGATTAGGGTTTGAAGGAGTTGGTTTCACAGCTGTCCATTGATAGTCATCATTCCATCCGCCAGTGCGATCTCCAATGTAGTTTCCAATAGCTCCAAAACTCAAACCTTTAAATGTTCCATTAGGCAGTTTATAAAAGAAACTTAAATTAGCAGTATGTTTTGGAGTTCTTGCTAAAATTTGACCAACAACAAGACTATTATGTGTTCCTGAAGATTTTGAAACTTTAGTCTCATTAAAACTATAACCTGCCATAATATTTAAGCCTTCAATTGGTTTTGCTGTAACATCAACTTCAACTCCTTTTCCTTTAGTAGCTCCTACTAATTCTTTTATGTTTGTATTTGCGTTTTGTGTAACACCGTCAGCTAAAAATTGAGCTGTTTGGGCTAAATTATTGTTCTCAATCATGTAAGCAGTTACGTTTGTGCTTAGAGTGCCTTTCCAAAAATCTTTTTTGATACCAGCTTCATATTGATCTATTATTGAAGGCTTAAGTGGTTCTAAATTAACGTTTGTTCCTGTGTTAGGAGTGAATGAATTAGAATAACTAGCGAATAATGAAAAATCCTTGTTAGGTTGAATCACAATTCCTCCTTTTGGTGAAAAAGCTCTGTTTAATATTTTATCTGCTTCTACAGGGGTAGCCTCTTCAAGTCTTGTTGTTAGAACGTCTACACCACTAATTTTTTCTATTACTTCTTTTTTAGTTGTAACTTGACTTTCTTGCCATGACCAACGGATACCTGCTAAAACTTTAATATAATCAGTGATTGAAATTAAATCTTGTGCATAGGCTCCAAAACGTTTCGTATCTGTTGTTGCCAGTTGGGTTGCTCTACTTGGGTATGGTGCATTTAAACTTTGTGTGCTATAATCATAGTTAAAAAGGTTTATCGCAGTAGATTCAGTTGTGATTGCAGTTGTGCCATTTGGAGTAGCATAGAATCCAAAAGTGTAACTTGGTGCAATAGAATTTTCAAAGTCAACTCCTGTAAATATTTGGTGTTTAAT
>CBFHBH010000516.1:0-1722 GCA_965653735.1 uncultured Flavobacterium sp.
TGTTTAGTTCTTTTATTTCTGATAATCGTTCGAGAATCCAGTTTCTTAATACATCAATATCTTCGCAGGGAAAACCGTCTTCATCAACGGTTTCGTCCAGATTTACTGATTTCTCCCAAACGATTTTATAATTTTCATCAAATAAAAATACCTTTTTGTTGGTTTTACCAATATCAAAAATTGCTACTACGTTCATTTGTTTTAGTTCTGAGTTATGGGTTATGAGTTATGAGTTTTCCTAAGAGTCAAAAGTTATTTGTCATATATCTAAAAATCAATATAAACAACGATAACTCCTCAACTTATAACTCATAACTTATAACTTTTAATTATAATCCCGTTGCCATAGTTTTTAATCCTCTTTCGCCAATTAGATTTCCTCTAACGTCAAGACTACGGTATAATTCAACTGGATTTAAAGCTGCTCCTGAACGTAAACGAGCCTCAGCAACCAAAGCACGAACATCTGTACGGAAAGCGTTTTGTAAAATTTCCTGAGCTTTAACAACATCATTTTCATTTTGAGCAATTTCTAATGCTTTTCTGTCTACAGAAAGCGCCTGAGCATAAGCAATCATAATCGCTTCAACAGACTGCAATAAATCTTCCAAAGGATCTTTGATATTGTGAGAAGCATCAATCATCCATCCTAAATCTTTAGCATGATTCATTCCACGTGCATCCATACCTTCAACCAATTCATTGAAAATCAAGAACAACTGATATGGTTTTAAAGCTCCTGCAGTTAAATCGTCATCTCCGTATTTTGAATCATTAAAGTGGAAACCTCCCAATTTATTTTCCATCAATAGTAAAGAAACGATTTGCTCGATATTGGCATTTGGCAAATGGTGTCCTAAATCGACTAAAGTCTGTGCTTTGTCTCCTAATTTTTTTACGTAAGAATACGATTGCCCCCAATCTGCCACTGTTGTCGAATAAAAGTTGGGTTCTGCACATTTGTATTCCAGAAATAATTTCCAGTTTGAAGGTAAGGCATCGTAGATTTCTTCTAAACTTTCTAATGTATTTTGGTATGCTTTTCTGAAATTTAATTGTCCCGGGAAAGAAGAACCGTCAGCCAGCCAAACCGTTAAAGACTCAGAACCTAAAGCAATTCCTTGCTGGATCACTTCGATATTGTGAGCAACAGCTTGTTTACGAACAGCTTTATTTACATTTTGCAAAGAACCAAATTTATAAGTCTGTTCTGCATTTGCCTGATCCTGAAAAGTGTTTGAGTTTACAGCATCAAATTTCAGGTTATGTTGTGCAGCTAAGTTTTTGATAGCAGCATGATCAGTTGGAATATCCCAAGGAATATGTAAAGAAATAGCTCCTGAAGCATTGTTTAAAGCGTGAAGCAAACCTACATCTTCAATTTTTTCTTCAATAGAACGTGGTTCACCTCCACCAGGGAAACGTCCAAATCTTGTTCCTCCTGTTCCTAAAGCCCATGATGGAATTGCAATTTGAAAATCGATTAATTTTTGAATGATAGCTTCACTTTCTGCAATTTCTGAAGCTGTATAAACTAATTTATTCTGATGTTTTTTTAGTAAACCATCATTGTGAGATGCGATAGTGTTTGATTGGATTATCATACTTATTTCTTTTTATTAGGGTCAACAATATAAGGCTATTTCTGCAAAGTGCCCCCTTGTTTTATGTTACTTTTTTCTTGTTTTTTTCTTTATTTTCTGTGTGCTTAGGAAAATTATT
>CBFHBH010000517.1:0-1712 GCA_965653735.1 uncultured Flavobacterium sp.
ATTTTATCTTCAGTAGGAGTAGTAATTCCTTTTTCTTTTCTTTTAAACCAAGCCATAATTTTACGGTTATGAGTTAAAAGTTATAAGTTATGAGTTACAAGATTGAACTTATAATTCATAATTCATAACTCATAATTAAAGTGTATTAACGTTATTTAAATCGGCAAAAGCCTGCTCTAATCTTTTATTGAAAGTTACTTCACCTTCACGAACCCATTTTCTTGGGTCATAGTGTTTTTTATTTGGTGAATCTGGGCCTTCTGGGCTTCCAATTTGAGTTTTTAAGTAATCGATTTTTGAAGTCATATAGTCTCTAATGCCTTCGGTGAAAGCAAATTGTAAGTCAGTATCAATTTGATTACTCCATATGAAATTGCTTCTCTGATTTCTTCTAAAGTAGAACCAGAACCTCCATGGAATACAAAATCTACTGGGTTGTTTCCTGTATTGTATTTGTTTTGAACGAAATCTTGAGAGTTTTTAAGGATTTTTGGAGTTAATTTTACATTTCCAGGTTTGTAAACTCCGTGAACATTTCCAAAAGCTGCCGCAATAGTGAAACGTGGAGAAATTTTCATTAGCTCTTCATATGCATAAGCTACTTCTTCTGGTTGAGTGTATAATTTTGAACTGTCTACATCACTGTTGTCTACACCATCTTCTTCACCACCAGTAATTCCTAATTCGATTTCTAATGTCATTCCCATTTTACTCATACGAGCCAAGTATTCTTTACAGATATGAATGTTTTCTTCAATAGGTTCTTCAGATAAATCAATCATATGTGAAGAGTACAATGGTTTTCCAGTTTCTGCAAAATGCTTTTCAGAAGCATCTAACACACCATCAATCCATGGTAATAAGTTTTTAGCACAGTGGTCAGTATGTAAAATAACAGTAGCTCCGTAAGCTTCAGCTAATGTATGAATATGTTTTGCTCCCGCGATTGCTCCTAAAATAGCCGATTTCTGACCATCGTTAGATAAGCCTTTACCAGCATTGAATTGAGCTCCTCCATTTGAGAACTGAATTATAACTGGTGCATTTAGCTTCGCTGCAGTTTCAAGAACTCCATTAATTGTACTTGATCCCACTACGTTAACCGCTGGTAATGCAAACCCTTTTTCTTTTGCGTAATTAAAAATTTCTTGAACCTGATCGCCAGTTGCAACCCCTGGTTTTATATTGTGTGCCATGTATTTAATTTTTTAGATTGACAAAATTACAAATTTACTTCATTAGAAAGGATAGTTTATACCAATATTTAAAACTGACTTATCAAAACGCATTTCTTTTAGCCATCTTTGGTTTTCAATTCGCGCTGGATTATAGGTTTTGAAACCTAAATCCAATCTAACCAAAAAGAAATTAAAATCGTATCTGAATCCAATACCAGTCCCCAAAGCTAGACTTTCTAGAGATTTAAAACCACTGAAAATTTTTGTTTCATCTGTTTCGCTATCAGAAACGTTCCAGATATTCCCACAATCAGCGAAAAGCGCTCCGTTTAATGAACCAAAAAGGTTGAATCTATATTCTGTGTTTAATGCTATTTTCATGTTTGCTTCGTTAAAGTCATTCAATCCTCCAGAGCTACCAGGTCCCAAACTGTATGATTCCCACGCTCTGTTGTCATTTGTTCCTCCAGCAAAGTAGCTTCTTGAAAAGGGTATTGATGTTGAGTTTCCGTATGGGATTGCAATACCAAAAAA
>CBFHBH010000518.1:0-1707 GCA_965653735.1 uncultured Flavobacterium sp.
TTAAATACCTATTGAGTAAGTTATTATTTTCTTTTTGAATATAAAACCAAGGTAAATCTTTGATTCCAGTTAAAGCATATTTTCTAGCAGGATTAAATCTTTCTTCAAAAACTAATTTATTGTCATTGGCTCCGATAGTTTCAATCCCTATTTTTAAGAGAGTACGTAAAACCATATCGGTTTTTTTTGTTTGTGCTGGAATAATTGTATGTTTTTTTTGTCCGGTTTCAAAAGAATTTTTAAACATTTCATTGGGTTCATAAATTATTGTCCCTGATTTTCCTCCTGAAATTAAAGTCCCTTCCCAATACTTAAACCAAGGAGCTTTTTGTTTTTTTGTTGGAATTCCTAAAAGAGTTCTAAAATTTACAAATGGATAATCTGCCAATGCTTGTTGTTCAATAGAAGAGCCAAATATATTTTGACAATTATCACAAAATAATACTTCAGGTAAAATTGCCCAATCACCACCTCCAAGGCTTTCTGGAAGAATATGTTCTTTTGTGTTAAACTTTGTTTCATCAGTTATCAAACAAAAAATACATCTTTTCATTTCTTAATATGCAAATTGTAAAAGTTTATCAAATTGTTCAACAGTTATTTTTGAAAATCCTCTTGGCACATTTTCATAGCTTGATATGATTCCATTATCAACTAACCATTCAAGGTTAGGTCTTTTCCTAAATGAGTATGTATATAGAAAATTAACAATAAAAGGGGTGTTTGCAGGATTATGATTCCAATGTTTAGATAATTCTTCGTTTGAAAAGACACTTCTTTTTCTGCATAACAAAAGAAACTCTTCTTCAGTTTCAATATTTAAAACAGATGATTCAACTATTCCTAATGTTGTAGCAACTCCTTTATATTTTCCACCTGTCATATAAAAAACTATAATATCACCAGATTTCAAATTTTTTTCATAAGAACGTGAAATATATACTTTACTCAAAGCATTTCTATGAGGGTAGTTTTCAATGAAATCTTTTGGAGACTGGTTATTCAATATTGAATCTGGAAATAATTCAGTATGATATTCCGGATAAATGGGAACAATAAAAATATTTTGTTGTCGGGAAAAAAAGGGGAATGTCAATTTTGGATTTTCAATATTAATTAATTCTCTATTGAAAGTCCTAACATAAACTTGCTCATCACCATTGTGAGTTGATTTTATACCAAAATGATTAAACCCCCATGACTTTAATAAATCTATTAATCTTTCTTGTTCTTCTCTTTTATCAAAAATTGTAACATATATTTCATCAACTCTATATTGTAGAGCATTATCAAAAATTATTTTTAAAAATCTCTCGCCTATTTTATAACCGTTTGCAGTTACTTTAAATGTGCCAATTTTTAATCTCTTTTTAGGTTGAAAAACCGGAGAAATATTAGAATAATTCTCATTTTCATGTTCTCGTTTTATAAATAAAAAAGCGGTTAATTGATTATCACTATAACAGACATAACAAATATCATCTGCTTTTTTATTAAACCATTTGTCAAATTCAGCATAATCCTCTCTAAAGCTATCAAAGAACTGATCTCTTATATTCACTTTCGCAAAATCAACTTTTTCTACTGATAAAACTTTATAATCAACTAATTCCGGATTTTCAGATATTACTTTTTCTAAAAAACTTTGAATTTTAAAAACTTTATCTTCTATCCCAAGAAGCTTTGCTTTAGAGTGTATTTTTTTAT
>CBFHBH010000519.1:0-1683 GCA_965653735.1 uncultured Flavobacterium sp.
TGATGCTAATTTTTTAGTTTTTAATTGGTTGTGTCATTTTTTTCTTTTAATATTGTCGAGAAATCAAATTTTTATAACTGAAACTTTTGATAAAGTTTTGTTAAATAGTTTTTTTTTATATTTTTACCAAACTATGAGAATTGCTCCAAAAAATACCTGCCTATCAATTTTAGCTGCTTTTATAAGCGGAGGTCTTTATGCTCAAGATCCACCACCACCACCTACACCAGTTGGGCCAGGATTTCCTATTAATGAAAATTTAGTGGTTTTGGCAGTGGCTGGAATTGTTTTGGCGGTTTACTTTTTTAAAAGTAAGAATTCTTCAGTAAAATAATCTTATTACACACATATCATAATAAAAAAACTCCCATTTGGGAGTTTTTTTATTTCTTAGCAGAAGCTTCTAAGTTTCTTTCTATTGTGTGACTAGGTCTTGACCATTTTGGTTTTTCTCCTAAAGATTCAAATTGTGAATCACATGCTTCAACTGTTTCAGGTTGCATTTTCTTTATAAATGGTTTCTGAGGTTTAAGTCCCAGCATTTCAAACATCTTCATGTCTTCATTTACATCAGGATTTGGAGTTGTAAGAAGTTTGTCGCCAGCAAAAATTGAGTTAGCTCCAGCAAAGAAACACATTGCTTGTCCTTCACGAGTCATATTAGTGCGTCCAGCAGATAATCTAACTTGAGTTTCAGGCATTACTATTCTAGTTGTAGCAACCATACGAATCATTTCCCAAATTTCGACAGGTTTTTCATCTTCCATTGGAGTTCCTTCAACGGCAACAAGTGCATTAATTGGGACTGATTCTGGTTGTGGGTTTAAAGTGGATAAAGCAACAAGCATTCCAGCTCTGTCTTCAATGCTTTCTCCCATGCCTATGATTCCGCCACTACAAACAGTTACATTTGTTTTTCTAACATTGTCAATCGTTTTTATGCGATCTTCAAAACCACGTGTAGAAATAACTTCTTTATAATATTCTTCAGAGGTGTCTAGGTTATGATTGTAAGCATATAATCCTGCTTCGGCCAATCTTTGTGCTTGATTTTCAGTAAGCATTCCTAGTGTGCAGCAAACTTCCATGTCAAGTTTGTTTATAGTTCTTACCATTTCTAATACTTGGTCAAACTCAGGTCCGTCTTTAACATTTCTCCATGCTGCTCCCATGCAAACTCTTGATGACCCTGATGATTTCGCTCTTAATGCTTGTGCTTTTACTTGTTGAACACTCATTAAATCATTTCCTTCAATGTCGGTATGATAGCGTGCAGCTTGTGGGCAATAACCACAATCTTCTGGGCATCCACCAGTTTTTATAGAGAGTAGAGTTGAAACTTGAACCACATTTGGATCATGATGTTCTCTATGTATTGAGGCAGCTTCAAATAATAAATCCATTAAAGGTTTATTATAGATAGCTATAATTTCTTCCTTAGTCCAGTTGTTTCTTGTGATACTCATAGTATGCTTTTTGTAATAATGGTCAAAAATACGGATTTAGATTTATTATTGAGAAAAGAGTAAAAAAAAATGCCTTTGGAAACCAAAAGCATTTTCTATTTTTTTTGTTTATCTTTATTCTTACAAAATTCAACAATTTGTATCTTTGCTTTTATGAATACCACAAAAACAAAAACCTGCTCCAGTTGTGAATCTCAATTTACATGTGGAGATATTT
>CBFHBH010000520.1:0-1672 GCA_965653735.1 uncultured Flavobacterium sp.
AAAGGGTTAAAAATATTAATTTGCTGAGTAGTTTCTGTAGTTGCAACTCCTCCACTATGGGCCACAACTCTCAATGTATAAGTACCTATACTAGCATAAACATGAGAAATCGTTTGCCCTTCGTTAAACTGTTGAGGTACTTCGTTTGGAACATCTCCAAAATATACATCAAAATAAGTTTCAAAATTAGCTTTTGCAGTAACATTCAATTTAAAAGGGTTTCCCGCCTCCTTCTCAGCTGTTACAATTAAATTTGTTGGAGCAACAAAAGTAACGGTAAGTAATTGAGTATATTCTGTAGTTTTTCCATTCAAATTAGTTGCAACAATCTTTACATTATATTGCCCCTCAGTATAAGTATGTTGAGCACTGGCACCTGGAGCTACTATTTGGCTTTGATTGGATGCATCTCCAAAAAATACTTGATATGAACTAACTCCTTCTCCATTTGGTCTTATTGTTACCTTTCCTGTATTATCATTCGTAATTAAAAACAATGCAGAAATATTACTTGGGTCTTTTGTAGAATTAAGATAATCGAAATTATCTTCATCCTGAGAGCAACCCGTAAAGGCCGCAATCAAAATGATGTAAAGTATATATTTAATTTTTTTCATATGCTATATTTTTAAATATTCAGTAGTTTGTAACTAAAGATTAAAATTCGATTTATTAATATCCTTGGTTTTGACTCCAATTTCCAGCAGAGAATTGAATTTCTTCAATTGGAATTGGGAAAACTTCATTTTTATTGGCAGTAAATCCAGGTATAGTACCAGCTGCTTTTCCTGTTCTAACTAAATCAAAGAAACGATGACCTTCCCCCATTAGTTCTAATCTTCTCTCAGCCCAGATTGCATCGGTAAGTGCTGCACCAGTTGAATTAACATCATGAGTAGTATCTCCAAAAGCTCTTCTTCGAACTTGATTTAAATATAAACGAGCTTTTCCATCATCAATATTACCTCTATTGTATGCTTCAGCTGCCATTAGCAAAACATCTGCATAACGTATAGATCTGTAGTTATTGGGGTTTGTTAAATTTTGATCTCCAATGTTTGAATCTCCTTTACGAGGCAAATATTTTCTGTTGAAATAACCTGTATGTTTATATCCTTGTCCATAAGTTGCATTATTTGCTGTAGCAAAAGCTACAATATCTAAAATAGCAACATCTCTTCTTTTATCACCAGGTTGATAAGAATTAAAAGCTTCACTAGTAGGTATATTAAAACTATAACCACTTGAGTGTCTGTATATTGAATTTCAAATACAGATTCAACATTGTTTTCATTATTATTTTCAAAAATTGTTGCATAATCAGACACTAAAGAATAATTACCATCATTTATAACATTATCTAAAACATTTGCTGCTTGTTGAAACTTATTCTGATAAAGGTAAATTTTACCTAATAATGCTTGAGCTGCTCCTTTAGTTACTCTTCCTACTTGAGAAGGATTTACATTTAAATTATTTATTGCATAGTTTAAATCAGATTCAATTGAAGCATATACATCTGCAATGGAAGACCTAGGAATTGTTTTTTCATCTCCTAATTTGAACCTCACATCTCCTTTTAGAGGTATTCCACCAAACCATTTAACCAATTCAAATTGATAATAAGCTCTCAGAAATCTTGTCTCAGCAATAATTTGATTTTTACCAGTAA
>CBFHBH010000521.1:0-1671 GCA_965653735.1 uncultured Flavobacterium sp.
TTCTAATTCATATTGAGGATAGTTAGCCGCAAAGAATGTGAACAATCCTGTTAACTCTTTACGTTTACCTAAATCCTCCATGAATTTTTTATTAATTCTATCAAAATCTTGGTAATCAGTAGTTGTGTTTTTATCCAACAAACGCATTGAGAAACCTCCTGAAGATCCAAATCCCGGAATTGCAGGCGGCTCAAAGTACTCAACAATGGCACCTAATCCTTTTGATTTTTCTTCCAACTCTTCCATGATCTCTTTTACAGTATGCTCACGCTCGTCCCATGGTTTTAAGTTGATAAGACACGTTCCTGCATTAGATCCACGTCCTTCAGTCATAATTTCATAACCTGCTAACGAAGAAACAGATTCTACTCCGTCTACTTTTTCACAAATTTTTTGAAGTCTTTGAGAAACTTGATTTGTGGTTTCTAATGTAGATCCCGGTGGTGTTTGAATAATGGCATAAATTGTCCCTTGATCCTCACTTGGAATGAATCCTGAAGGCAAGATTTTATTTACATAGAATGTTCCTGCACAAAATGCTAATAATATACCGAACGTTACAACTCTTCTGCTAACAATTGATTTTAACAAGGCAACATATTTACCTGTCATTTTATCAAATGCCATATTGAACTTGTCTAATGCTTTAGTCAATATATTCTTTTTGCGCTCATGACCATGATGATTTTTCAACATGATAGCACATAAAACAGGTGTTAACGTAAGAGCGATTAGTGCCGAAATTACAATTGAACTCGCCATTGTAATAGAAAACTGACGGTAGAATGTACCTACTGGACCTGACATAAAAGAAATAGGTAAAAATACCGAAACCATCACCGCTGTAATTGCAATTACCGCTCCACTGATTTCTCCTAAAACTTTCTTAACAGCTTTGTAAGGTGTGATATGCGGATCTTCTTCAAACTTGGCATGCACCGCCTCTACGACGACTATGGCATCATCGACCACAATACCAATAGCCAATACTAACGCAAATAAAGTTACTAAGTTGATTGAAAGTCCAAAGAATTGTATCACAAAGAAAGCTCCAATTAACGATACTGGTACTGCCAAAATTGGAATCAACGTTGAACGCCAATCTCCTAAGAAGACAAATACTACAAGCGCCACAAGAATGAAAGCATCACGTAATGTATCGATTACTTGCTCTATAGAAGCATCAAGAAATTGAGAAACGTCATAACTGATTTTATAATCTACTCCTGGAGGAAAAGATTTTTTCATTTCTTCCAATTTATCCTTAATTTCTTTAATTACATCACTGGCGTTACTACCGTAATTTTGTTTTAATACAATAGCAGCTGATGGATGACCATCAAGATTTGAATAAATATCAAAGAATTCACTTCCTAATTCAACTTTTCCTATGTCTTTTAAGCGAATGCTTTCACCTTGCGAATTAGCACGAATAATTACATTTTCATACTCGCTTGGCTCACTATATCTTCCTTTATAAGTCAATACATATTCCAATGATTGAGCGGCAATACCCGAACTTTGTCCTATACGCCCCGGACGACCAATAATACTCTGTTCTCCCAAAGCAGTCATCACTTCATCAACAGAAATATTGTAAGCTCTCATACGATCTGGATTTAACCAAACACGCATTGCATAGGTTCTACTTCCTAATATTTGTGAACGTGC
>CBFHBH010000522.1:0-1662 GCA_965653735.1 uncultured Flavobacterium sp.
ATATTACTAAAAACTGGTTTACTAATTTCCACTACGACTTTATTAAGGTTAAAAAATTCACTTATATTTTCTCTTCTATTGTAACAGTAGTAAGTTTAGTTTCAATATTCTTTGTTAATGGATTAGATGAAGGTGTTGATTTTGTAGGAGGTAGGACTTTCCAGGTAAAATTTGAAAAACCTGTAGATGCTACAGCTGTTTCAGATGAATTATCTGCAGCTTTCGGAACTCCGGTTGAGGCTAAGATTTTAGGAGATGACGATCAGTTGAAAATCACAACTAAATATAAAATCAAAGAAGATGGAGTAGCTGTTGATGAAGAAGTGAATCAAAAATTATATAAAGCATTAGCGAAATATTTCCCTAATGTTACTTATGAGAAGTTTACAAATACTTATGATGGAAAAACGATTGGAGTTTTACAGGCTTCTAAAGTCGGAGCTTCTATTTCTGAAGATATTAAAACAAATTCATACTGGGCAGTTCTTGGAGCAATGGCAGTTATTTTCTTATACTTAATGGTTTCTTTCCGTAAATGGCAGTATTCATTAGGAGCGATTGCAGCTGTTGCGCATGACGTAATCTTCGTATTAGGGATTTACTCTTTATGTTATAAAATCATGCCTTTCCACATGGAAATGGATCAGCACTTTATCGCTGCGATTCTTACGGTTATTGGTTACTCTATGAATGATACTGTAATTGTATTTGACAGAATTAGAGAGTTTATTATTGGAAATCGTAAAGGTAGTTTTGAAGATATTGTAAATGCTTCTATTAATACTACTTTATCCAGAACATTAAATACTTCATTAATGATGATTATCGTATTATTGACGATGTTTATCTTTGGTGGTGAGTCAATTAGAGGATTTATCTTTGCAATGTTAATTGGTATTGTTGTAGGAACTTATTCATCATTATTTATCGCTACACCAGTATTGGTTGATACAATTTCTAAAGATGATAAACATACAATTTCAGATAAAATATTTGATTTCTCTTCAAAAACAATTTTAAATTTACTAAGAGAAGGAGAAAAAGATACTTTGTTTATATTTGATTAAAAGTGAGATTTAACCACGAACTAATCAAGAAGAAATTAATATTACGTAAAAATTATGGAGTTTAGCATTGGTTCGCAGTTTTCAAGAGAATTTACTTTTGAGGACAGGTTAATAGTTAAAGATTTAGAAGGTGCTTTAAATAAATGTTTGAATGAAAAAAGTATAATTCTGAAATGGAGAAAATATACATTGGTGTAATTTGTGTATCGAAAGATTTTGAACCTTTTTTTATGGTTAGACCTTTAAAAATATTAAGAAAAGAACCCGCTGTTGAATATGAATTAAAACTTGAGTTTGATCTTTTTTTAAAGCAAACACCGAACAAAGGATAAAAAATTTTGCGGCAAGATTTTTAATCCAGTCAAAAGAGATTTTAAGTAGCAAAAAGATGAAGAAATTTGCGTTAGATAAGTTTTTGAAAGATGTTGAGGAATGTTTTATTTAAAATGTTTTTGTTAGAAATAAATTGTTTGTAAAGTTATATTAGTTAACAGAAGAAGACGATGTTTTGAAAACAAAACTGTCTAATCTAGCCCTGATCGAAGCGACATCCTTTTATGCCGGGGTCCGGTATAAAAGATACAGCGGAGAGCAG
>CBFHBH010000523.1:0-1651 GCA_965653735.1 uncultured Flavobacterium sp.
TATATAATTAAAATTAAAGGGAATTATTTATAACTCCATATAATAGGAAATATTTTTTTTATTATTAACATTATAAAAAATAATTAAAATACTATTCCTATAAAATATAATCCCTGTTTTGATTCTTGTAAAAGTGTCAAAGCAGGGATTTTTCTTTGTTTAATTTTAAAAGAGTAATTATGAAAATTGCCATTATCGGTTTCGGAAATTTAGGCAAAACATTTGCCAGTAGTTTTATCAAGTCAAGGTTCATTAAGAACGAAGACATTTATGTTGTGACTAGAACGTTGCCCAAGCCCGATATGACTTTTGGTATTCCAATGGATAATTTTCAAACGACTGCCAACTCTAAAATTGCAGGTGTTGATATATTGATTTTGTCAACCAAGCCACAAGATTTTGATTCAGTGGCTTCTGCATTTAATGGATTACTTAGTGAGGAACAAGTTGTATTATCTGTTATGGCTGGAGTCTCAATTGAAAATATTAAAGAAAAACTAGGAGTAAAGAAAGTAATACGTTCGATGCCAAATTTAGGAACTCAAATTGGCTTAGGAATGACGGTTTTTTCGGCTTCTGCTGAAACAGATAGAAAAGATTTATTCATAGTTCAGAATTTGATTAATACTACAGGGAAATCTATTTATGTAGAAGACGAATCATTAATAAATCCTGCAACGGCAGTATCTGGAAGCGGACCGGCCTATGTGTTTTATTTTATGAATGCAATGATTAAAGCGGCTGAAGAATTTGGTTTTTCATCGTCTGAAGCCGAGGTTTTGGTGCATCAAACTTTTCTCGGTGCTGTAAATCTTCAAAGAGCCAGTAATTTATCTAATGAAGAATTAATCATGAAAGTGGCTTCAAAAGGAGGAACCACAGAAAGTGCTTTAAAAGTTTTTAACGCAAATATTTTAGATAAGATAATTGGACAAGCCATGCAAAGCGCTAATGAGCGAGCAATTGAATTGGGAGCATATAAGAATCACAAAAAATAAAAGACCGAATGAAATATTCGGTCTTTTTAATCACTTGATTTTTTGTTAAAATGTAGGTAACAATACTTTGTCAAGTACATGAATTACCCCGTTGCTGCATTGAACATCTACAGCAGTTATATTGCTTACTCTTGCATTGACATCTGTAATTCTTGCAGGTGAGAGATTTACAGTAAAATTTTGCCCAAGAAAAGTAGTTACCGATTGATTATTGGTTAATGTGTTTGAAAGCACATTTGCAGGACTAACAACATGGTATTGTAGAACTTTAGTTAAATTAGCTGTCGATACACCTGCAATACCTCCAGGAGCTAATTCTGTGTTTAAGTTTGTAAAAGCAGTATTTGTTGGAGCAAATACGGTAAATGGACCAGTTCCTGATAAAATTCCGACAAAGTCAGGTTGACCAGCCCCCGTTAAGGCTCCTACTAGTGATGAGAAATTTGGATTTGCAGTAGCGTGTGTTACTACGTTAGGAAGACCTATAACAGCATCAACTATATGAATCACGCCATTTGAAGCCAATATATTTGCTGTAGTTACAGATGATACTCCATTTAATCGTACTCCGCTTGAAGTATTAACGAACATACTCAAGGTATTAGTTGATGAAGCACTTCCTTTTCCCAAAGTTTTAACATAACCTGTTGTTA
>CBFHBH010000524.1:0-1644 GCA_965653735.1 uncultured Flavobacterium sp.
TTTTATACGAAAAAATAAAATAAAGTTGAACTCATATATGGGTTCAATTTTAAAAACAAATCTAATAATCTTTGTTGCCATGATATTAATGTAATTTTAAAAATATGACTAAAGAAAACCTTTCAAAAGAAGAAGTTGAATCCAGACTGAAGAATTTCTTTAAGGATATCAACTCAAAAGAAATGGCAAAAATAATCAGACAGGTAAATTACCAAAACAGCAAAACCAACAAAAAATTAAGAGTGACTTCCACAATTTTTTTTCATAGTGTACAAATTTCTTGAGGTTGGAAAATCCTCTTTCGTTAAGGTGGATTTTAAAAAAGAATTAACGCAGAGTTTGTAATTACGGTGAAAAGGAAATTTTCAATATTTCTTGAATCTATTGTAATAAATGCGAGGCTTATAGATGTTTATAAGAGAACTAAAGTACTAATCAAAGATGAATTTTGGAAAACTTGTTAATTAAGTTTTAGAAAGTTTCCCCTAATTCTCTAAACATTTGTATAGGAGAGATGAATTCTACTCCAAAATGAACACAAGGTTCAGGTATTTTTACTCTGTTTCTTCTTTGAGGTTGGCTTACTTCGTGAGTAACAATTGTGTAGCCAAATTTCTTTGCATATGCAATTAGCCAAGGATCAGCTAAGTCAGTTTCTAAAAACTCATCTTTTGCACTTTGTAAAAAATGTGTGTGTGATTGTGTCCAAATAGCTATTTGAGAATAAATGTCTATTGAAGATGTAGAGTCAGCAAAAAAAGTTTGATCTAATTGTTGTACACACCAACTTGATAATTCGTCTGGATGCAAAGTGTCACAGATTTCTTTTTTTACTTTATCAATACTCATTATTAAACTATTATTGGATAAATATATCAATTTAGCCCAAAAGTTTGGGACTACATCGAATGGATAATGCATACGATGCGCTTGGATTAAAACATTACTATCTAATAAATACTTTTTCACTAATATAAATATTCAGTTATAAATTTAGTATATGTGTCCCCTTTCATATTTGTTAGCTTATAGGCATCTCTATATAATAGCTTGTTGTCTTTAACTGCATTGTTAACAAAAGAAGCAAATCTTAAACTAACACGTTTTTTAGCAGTAGCATAAAAATTACCTCCTGGACCTTGATTTTCCTTTTTTTGCCTTACCACTTCCATGTATTCATTATAGAAGGCTAAAAAAAGATTTTTATCAATTAAGTTCAAGTCTAATGCTCTTCTTCCAATAACAATGGGGCTAACTTTAAATAATCTGCTTAAATAAGTAAAATCTCTAGTTATTTCCCATTTTTTTAATAAATGTAGTTTAGGAACTAAAAATTCAGCAGCAATTTTGTCACAAAGAATTTCTAATGGATCTTCTGCTGGTAATAAATTTTGATTGTCAAAACCAGCACTTTCTCCAAGCCATACATGAGCTAATTCATGAATAAGAGTAAACATTTGAGCGGCTTTTGCATCTGCGGAATTTACAAACAAAAAAGGAGCTTTATTGTTTACCAAAACAAATCCTCTACATTCATTTACATCAATAACTCGATGTGTATTCGTGCCTACAATTCCATTGAAAGTAACTATAATTCCAATTTCTTCAATCTTGTTTGATAAAAAATCTAAGGCTAATTCCCAG
>CBFHBH010000525.1:0-1638 GCA_965653735.1 uncultured Flavobacterium sp.
TAAACATTGTCATTAATAGTAGGCAATCATACAAAACAGATAAACGGTGCTTTGGGGATAATAGTAGTATTACCAGTATTAATTCAGTGATTGGTACGCAATATGAAATAAAACCTGCGAAAGCACTAAGAAGAGGTGATTGACCTAGTTGGATTTGGAAGTTTTCAAAATCTAGAACTTTACTTAAAGCTGCATAAGTGAATAATAGAATGTATAGTTGTGCTACAACATAAATGAAATTGGCTTTGAAGTTTGAGAAAAGATTCATTTTATGATTTTTAAATGAAAATTTGTAGAAACTGCGATTTGGGAGTAGATCTATGCAAAAGGAGAGATCATGGCTTTGGCTTACTTTTCTTCTTCAGGAATTGCTTTTCGGTTGAGGTCACTTGGAGAATAACCATACTTCTTTTTAAATGCTTTGTAGAAATTAGTATAATCATTAAATCCACTTATAAAAGCTATTTCCTTTATAGGAATTGAGGTTTGTTCTATAAGTTGATGTGCTTTTTTTAACCTTTCGTCGTTGTAAAACTGGTATATACTTGTTTTAAAAAAGTGCCTGAAGCTGTCTTTTAATTTGAATTCATTTGTTCCGAACATTTTAGATAGCTCCTTAGTGCTTGGTAATGGTTCGTCTAAATGTTCTGTAATGTATTCATAGATATTTTGAAGTAAGACTGCATCTGTTTGTACAGAAACATTTGAGTTTAGAGATATGTTATCTAAATTTTGTTTTCCAGGTGAAATTATTAATTGCAATTTTTCTGCAACGGCATTGAGCATTTCTGCTAATTCTTCAAGCTGTTTGTCATTACTATCCAACTTAATACGAAATGCTAGGTTACCTGTAGCCATTTCAAATAGCATTTGGTTTATTTTTTTAATTTGTATTTCGTTGGAATTGTTATTCATGCGTTTATAGTAAAAAGAGAGGATACTATGTGAGTAAGCATAGGCAAAACTATATAAATGAAGATCCCGAATCAAGAAGTATGGTGTGTGATTCGGGAATTGAATAGGGGAGTTTTAATGTCCTCACTCACTTTTTTATCTAAAACTTTTGCATAATGTTGTGTTGTTCTTAAATTTTTATGGCCTAGCATTTTGCTTACACTCTCAATTGAAACACCGTTTGTAAGAGTAACGGTTGTTGCAAAAGTATGTCGAGCAATATGAAATGTTAATTCTTTTTCTATCTCACATAAATCTGCAATTTCTTTTAAATAGGCATTCATTTTTTGATTGCTTAAAATTGGAAGTAGTTTTTCTTCGTTCACATTTTGCGGGTGATTCGCATATTTATCTATTATAATTTGGGTTACAGGAAGTATAGGGATTTTAGATGCGCTTTCGGTTTTTTGTCGATGAGTGAATATCCACTTCTCACCATCAATTCCTAAGGTTATATGAGATTTTGTTAAGTTTTTGACATCTATGTAAGCTAATCCGGTAAAGCAACTAAAAAGAAATATATCCCTTACTAGTGATAATCTTTCGGTTTTAAATGTTTTATTAATTATACTTTGGATTTCTTCTTCATTTAAATATACACGCTCAACTTCTTTAACTTTTCCTTTGTAGTTTAGGAATGGGTCTTTTTCAATCCAACCATTAACATAACATTGCTTGATTATT
>CBFHBH010000526.1:0-1621 GCA_965653735.1 uncultured Flavobacterium sp.
ATCTTCTGCGAAATTTTTCCTTACAATCACTTTCCAAGTGATTTATCAAGTTATGAAGCCGTGATTTTATCGGTAGTCCTTTTTCGGTTCGTGCCGAAGATGCTCCACATCCTGATTTGTCTCAAATTCGTGGTAAAATGCCTTTACTAGCAGTTTGTTATGGAGCACAATACCTTGCACATTTTAGTGGAGGAGAAGTAGCACCATCAAACATCCGTGAATACGGTAGAGCTAATTTATCATTCATTAAAGAAGACGAATTGTTTTTTGATGATGTAAATTTGAATAGCCAAGTATGGATGAGTCACAGTGACACCATAAAAAAAATGCCAACAAACGGGGTGCGTTTAGCCTCTACAAAAGATGTTGAAAACGCAGCGTATCGTATAGAAGGTGAAACAACATACGCAATTCAATTCCATCCAGAAGTATATCACTCAGAAGATGGGAAGCAAATGCTAGAAAACTTCTTAGTTAAAATTGCTGAAGTACCTCAGAACTTTACGCCAAATTCATTCGTTGAAGATATTGTAGCCGAAATGAAAGCTAAAATTGGTGATGATAAAGTGGTTTTAGGACTTTCTGGTGGTGTAGATTCTACAGTAGCAGCAGTTTTATTAAACAAAGCAATTGGTAAAAACCTGTATTGTATTTTCGTTAATAACGGATTGCTTCGTAAAAACGAATTCGAAAATGTTTTAAAACAATATGAAGGAATGGGATTAAACGTAAAAGGAGTAGATTCTTCTGAGCGTTTCCTTTCTGAATTGGCTGGAATTGATGATCCAGAGACTAAACGTAAAACAATTGGTCGTGTTTTCATCGAGGTATTCGATGACGAAGCACACAAAATTGAAGATGTAAAATTCTTGGCACAAGGAACTATTTATCCAGACGTTATCGAATCGGTTTCAGTAAAAGGGCCTTCGGCAACAATCAAATCACATCATAATGTAGGTGGTTTACCTGATTTTATGAAGCTTCAGATAGTGGAGCCTTTGCGTATGTTGTTTAAAGATGAGGTACGTCGAGTGGGTAAAACATTAGGGATCGATGATGAATTATTAGGACGTCATCCGTTCCCAGGACCTGGACTTTCGATCCGTATCTTAGGAGATATCACTCCAGAAAAAGTGAGAATCCTTCAAGAAGTAGATTATATTTTTATCCAAGGTTTAAAAGATCATGGATTATACGATAAAGTTTGGCAAGCTGGTGCTATTTTATTACCTGTGAATAGTGTTGGAGTTATGGGTGATGAGCGTACGTATGAAAAAGTAGTAGCGCTTCGTGCTGTTGAATCTACAGATGGTATGACTGCCGACTGGGTACACTTACCGTATGACTTCTTAATGAAAATTTCGAACGAAATTATCAATAAAGTAAAAGGTGTAAACCGTGTGGTATATGACATTAGTTCAAAACCACCAGCAACTATTGAGTGGGAATAAATTAAAACATAATAAAATGTTAAAAAAGTCGTTACAAAGAATATATTTGTAGCGACTTTGTTTTTTAATAAAGTTGGGACAAGAAAAACCAAACCAAAAACTAACCCTACATGAAACAATTTTTACTCCTTTTTTTAGGAATGAGTCAGCTTGTACTTGCCCAAAAGGAA
>CBFHBH010000527.1:0-1621 GCA_965653735.1 uncultured Flavobacterium sp.
CAATTAGAAGCTGAACAAAAATTTGAAGAGATTTTCAAGGCCCTGGAAAGCGATAAGCTCCATAGCGAAAAAGGCATTTTCTACAACGGACAGGTGTTTGATGCCTATGCTTTTGTTTCCGATCTTATCCGAGCTGCCAAAACATCCATTATACTGCTGGATAATTATGTTGACGATACAGTGCTGACTTTATTAGGAAAACGCAATAATGATGTAACCGCGACTATTTATACCAAGAATATCAGCAATCAGTTACAAATGGATTTGCAGCGGTACAACAGTCAATATCCTATAATAGATATTGAACTTTTTTCCGATTCTCACGACCGCTTTTTGATTATTGACGATGCAGAACTTTACCATATAGGGGCATCATTCAAAGATTTAGGCAAAAAGTGGTTTGCATTTTCAAGGATGGATCTTGAAGTTGGCAGAATGCTCCACATCTTGAAGACCCCATAGATAGACCTTCCGAAATCCAGAGGAGTTGTTTCATCATAATCTCTATTTTGTCATTTAAAAATGAAAATTCTTTCGCTTGTGACAAGCCTTACCTAAACAGTTGAATACTAAATTAACGAGCGCTCAGACACTACACATTAAATGACCTTTGCTCTGGCCAATGTAGGCAAACTACACCTTAAAAAATCAAAAAAAAATTAACTTATGATTTTTATACAATATTCCTATGCAAGACTTTGTCCTATAAGCAGGTGCGTGCTTAATACAACCCTATTCCAAAGATTAATGGTAATTACGGCAGTTATAATATCTGCAATTTGGGCTTCGCTAAAAAATTGTAAAGCATTTGAATAGGTTTCATCTGATAATCCATTTTGATGGATTAATGTTATTTCTTCTGTTATTGCCAACACTACTTTTTCTTCTTCTGCAAAAATACCGTCAACTTCTTTCCATGCATTCAGTAGAAAAATACGCTGATTAGTTTCGCCATTTTTAATTGCATCCTGAGTATGAATGTTGATACAATAGGCACAGCCGTTTATTTGTGAAGCACGTATTTTTATTAGTTCTTTGTTTGTCTTGGATATAGATGACTGAGAAGTATAGATTTCTAATCCAACCATGGCCTTTAGTGCATTTGGAGCAACTTCCTTAATATTAAATCGTTTTTGCATTGTATTATTTTTTAAATTGTTCGATGCAAAATTGAAAAATAAGTAAATGAAAAAACTTAAACTGGTTTAAGAAAGAAGCCGCTTGCGTATTTCGCTTAAATACTCAGGAGTAAAGCCCAGATAGGAAGCAATTAAATATTGAGGGACACGTTTTACAAAATCGGGATGATTTTTGACCGCTTGGAAATAAAATTCCTCTTTTGAAAATGAAAAAAGAAATTTAACACGTTTTTGAGCTGCTGCAAAGGCACGCTGATAAACAAAACGGAAATAGCGTTCCATTACCGGGAATTTTTGTAATAGTTTTTCCTGCTTCTCTTGAGTAATATAAAGTACTAGAGATTTTTCTACAGCTTGAATATAAAATTCTGTAGGGACGTTGCGTTCATAGGCAAAGTTGTCAGTAAGCCACCAAGTTTCAATGGCAAATTCCGTGGTCTGTTCTATTCCTTTCTCGTTGATGAAAAATTTTCTCAATAAGC
>CBFHBH010000528.1:0-1619 GCA_965653735.1 uncultured Flavobacterium sp.
CCGCCCGTTCCGGATGAGTCACCGTAAATCGGTAATGTATTTGTCTTTAGAGGACAGTTTGGAAACTATAAAATCACAGGTTTTAGAGGAATTACATTCGGTTTATCCGGTATGCGAAGATAATTTGGATAACGTGGTTGGAGTTGTTTTTCTTAAAGATTTGTTTACCAATTTCGAAAAGAAAAATCAGTTCAATTTGAGAGCAATCTCTAAAGAACCAGTTTATTTTATTGAGCATACATCTGCATATAAAGCACTTGAAATTTTCAAAAAAACAAAAGTACATTATGCTTTAGTTACTGATGAGTATGGGGTAGTGCAAGGAATTATCACTTTAAATGATATTCTTGAAGCTTTAGTGGGTGATGCTGCGGAGTTTTATGAAGAAGAATTCCAATTAATTGCCAGAGAAGATGGAAGTTGGTTGGTTGACGGACATTATTCATTACACGATTTCTTGACTTATTTTGATATGGACGATTTAATTAATGATTATGATGTAACTACTGTTAGTGGTTTAATCATGACTGAGTTGTCATATATTCCTAAAGTTGGAGAAAAGTTGGTTTGGAATAAAATGGAGTTAGAAGTAATGGATATGGATGGGATTAAGATTGATAAAGTCTTAGTTCGTTCGTTGAAAGAAATAAATTAAAATAAAAGCATTAGTTAATTATTTGCTAATGCCCAATGCTTGATAATAATGACAGAGGGAAATTTTGTAGACTACGTAAAAATATATGTTTCATCAGGAAAAGGTGGAAAAGGTTCGTCGCATCTACATAGAGAGAAGTTTATCGAAAAAGGCGGACCAGATGGTGGTGATGGAGGTCGTGGTGGACACGTTATTGTTAAAGGGAATAAAAATCTTTGGACTCTTTTTCATTTAAAATTTACTAAGCACGTAAAAGCAGGACATGGTGGAGATGGGGGTAGTTCAAGGAGTACTGGACATGACGGAGAAGATAAATATTTAGAAGTTCCATTAGGAACAGTTGTAAAAGATAAAGATACAGATCAAGTTCTATTTGAAATTACCGAAGACGGAGAAGAAATAATTCTAGTTGAAGGAGGAAAAGGAGGATTAGGAAACTGGCATTTTAGAACATCAACTAATCAAACACCTCGTTATGCACAACCAGGAATGCCGCCTATTGAAGCCGATATTATTTTAGAACTTAAAGTTTTAGCTGATGTTGGTTTAGTGGGGTTTCCTAATGCTGGAAAATCTACACTATTATCAGTATTAACCTCTGCGAAACCTAAAATTGCTGATTATCCATTTACAACCTTAAAACCTAATTTAGGAATTGTAGCGTATCGCGATTTTCAATCGTTTGTAATTGCTGATATCCCTGGTATTATTGAAGGTGCTGCTGAAGGGAAAGGATTAGGGCATTACTTTTTACGTCATATAGAAAGAAACTCAACTCTTTTATTTTTGGTCCCTGCAGATGCGAAGGATATTAAAAAGGAATATGAAATTCTTTTAGATGAATTAAGGAGATACAACCCAGAAATGCTGGATAAAGATAGATTACTTGTGATTTCAAAATGTGATATGCTTGATGATGAGCTAAAATCAGAAATGAAAAAGCAATTAGATAAAGAGCTTAAAG
>CBFHBH010000529.1:0-1619 GCA_965653735.1 uncultured Flavobacterium sp.
AGTCAAATTTTAACTTTTAAAATACAAAAAGTATAATTAATATTTTCGCATCAAAATTAGAATATATCGTGTTTTTGTTTAAATTTGTCATCATTACAAGTACACATTTATGATACAAGTGGAAGATAAAAAAGAATTGACTTTTGAGGATTTTAAAACTGAAGTTTTAAACGATTATAAAATTGCTAGAATTAGCCGTGAATGTAGTCTTCTTGGAAGAAAAGAGGTGCTTACGGGTAAAGCTAAATTTGGAATTTTTGGTGATGGAAAAGAGATCCCTCAGCTAGCGTTAGCTAAAGCTTTCAAAAATGGTGATTTCCGTTCTGGATATTATCGCGATCAAACTTTTATGATGGCCATTGGAGCTATGACAATTGAGCAGTTTTTTGCTGGATTATACGGTCACACCGACCTCGATTTCGATCCTATGAGTGCTGGTCGACAAATGGGTGGACACTTTGCTACTCATTCACTTGATGAAAATGGTAACTGGAAAAACTTAACACAACAAAAAAATTCAAGTGCAGATATCTCTCCTACCGCAGGTCAAATGCCTCGTTTATTAGGATTAGCTCAGGCTTCTAAAATATACAGAAACGTTGAAGGTATCAATCAAACTAATTTTTCTGAAAAAGGAAATGAAGTGGCTTGGGGTACTATAGGTAACGCCTCGACATCTGAAGGATTATTTTTTGAAACAATCAATGCTGCAGGAGTTTTACAAGTTCCTATGGTAATGAGTGTTTGGGATGATGAGTACGGAATTTCTGTTCACGCACGTTATCAAACAACAAAAGAAAATATCTCAGAAATTTTAAAAGGTTTCCAACGTGATGAAGATAACAGCGGTTATGAAATCCTTAAAGTAAAAGGATGGGACTACCCTGCTCTTGTGGAGACATACCAAAAAGCATCAGCCATTGCAAGAGAAGAACATGTTCCTGTTTTAATTCACGTTGATGAGTTAACACAACCTCAAGGACACTCAACTTCAGGATCACACGAGCGCTACAAATCGACGGAGCGTCTCGCATGGGAAGCTGAATTTGACTGTTTAGCACAAATGCGTAAATGGTTATTAGATAATAATTTAGCAACTGCTGAAGAATTAGAAGAAATTGATACTAAAGCTAAAAAAGATGTTTTAGAAGAAAAAAAAGCTGCTTGGATTAATTTTACAAATCCAATTAAAGCTGAAAGAGACGAATTAGTTGCTGTCTTAAACTCTGTAGCTTCTTCTTCAGAAAATAAAATATTTATTGAAAAATACGCTAATGATTTAGCAGCTATTAAAGAACCTATTCGTAAAGATTTAATTGCTTTGGCTCGTAAAATTTTACGAATGGTAATCAAAGAAAATGGTAAAGCTCAATTGGCATCTTGGATTACTTCATACACAGAAAAAATCCAACCTAAATTTAGCTCTCACTTATTTTCACAATCTGCTGAAAATGTATATTCTGTAAACGAAGTTTTACCTACATATGAGGAATCGGCTGAAGAGGTTGATGCACGTTTAGTTTTAAGAGACAACTTTGATGCAATTTTTTCTAAATATCCAGAAACTTTAATTTTTGGAGAGGATTCCGGAAACATTGGTGATGTGAATCAAGGATTAG
>CBFHBH010000530.1:0-1617 GCA_965653735.1 uncultured Flavobacterium sp.
GAATTGCTTTAGGTAATGTTCAAACTATTGTAGCAAATTCTTGTACGCCTGCAACAATTACTTCTGTAATGCCTGCTTCAGGACCGGTTGGTACTCAAGTTACTATAACAGCATCTTCAGGAAGTTTAGTGAGTGCTACAGCATCTTTTAATGGTGTGGCTGCAACAGTAGTTTCAAGTTCGGCAACACAGTTAGTGGTTGTAATACCTTCTGCTGCGACTACAGGAAATTTAATAGTTACAGATACTCAGCCTTGTTCTTCAATAGCAATTCCTTTTACAATTGTAGATAAAGATGTGACTTCTTGTGAGAGTTCGTCTTTAATTACTGATTTGTTTATATCAGAAGTGACAGATGCTTCTTCAGGTTCTTTAACTTACGTTGAAATTTATAATGGTACATCGAGCTCTATTAATATGGCTGCATTGAACTATGCTGTACGATTTACAAATTACAATGCTACCCTTAATGATGGTACGCCAGGATCTGATATTGACTTACCATTGTCAGGGACTTTAGCTCCAGGAGGAAAATTTATTTTTGGAACAACTGTGGGAACAGCTTGTAGTGTTCCGGGTGGAAATGGAAGTTTAGCTAATCAAAGTGGTGTTCATTCTGGAATTAATAATAATGATTTAGTGAAGCTTGTAAAAGGTGGAACAGTTATAGATGTGTGGGGATTTGCAGATGATACTCGTTTCTGGATCACAGATTTAGGATTAGGAGATAGAGGATATGATTTTGAAAGACTTTGAGCATTAACAGATTTTATACTATCCTATTTTGAAAGAAAAAACACAGTTTCAGCTCCTTCAACAACTTTTTCATCAAATGATTGGACAATAATTGATTGGGATAGCTGTAGTGATGATTATTCAAACATCGCAACATATATTCCAGTTGTTGCAACACCAGTGATAACTGTACAACCAACAATTTCTGTAAGTTGTACAACGACTTCAGCAACTTTGACTGTAACCGCTAATGAAGGTTATGTAGGAGGAAATCCATTAGCATATCAATGGTATGTTGTAGCACCAAATACAGCTACTTGGTCAGTTGTTACAGATGGCGGAATATATTCTGGTGCAACAACAAATAATCTTGCAATATCATCAGTTGCTACTTTAGATGGGTATCAGTTTTATTGTCAAGTAAGAGAAAATTCAGCTACATGTTATATAGCTTCAAATGCTGTTTTGGTTTCAGTACCTTCGACAGTATGGAATGGAACTATTTGGACAAAAGGAGCACCAGACACAACTAAAATTGCTATTGTTAATGGAAATTATGATACAGCTGTTAACGGAGATTTTGAATGTTGTAGCTTGTTTGTGAATACAGGATATACTTTGACTATAAAAGATGGTGATTATGTAACAGTAGTTAATAATATTACAAACAATGGGACATTAACTATTGAAAATAATGGTTCGTTAGTGCAAGTTGATGATACTGGTGTAAATACTGGTAATATTAATATGCAAAGAATTGCTTTTGTAGATTATAGAGATTACGTGTACTGGTCGACACCTGTTGCTAATTTTAACTCAGCAAATATATCTACATTTTCAAACAACAGTAATTTGTATAAATGGATTCCAACTGTTTCTGGAA
>CBFHBH010000531.1:0-1609 GCA_965653735.1 uncultured Flavobacterium sp.
GCCATATTGATAATTATCGTTGTATACCTTGTGAATAGCAATGGATTCTGCTGCAGGTGGAGCTTTTACTATTTCAAAATCAAGCAATATTTTCCAGCCACGATCTTTGTTTTCCTCATAACCCGAATGGATATAAGATATTTCCACGCTATCTCTCAAGAGAAAACTAAAATCGGTTACATCTACCTGCCACTGAAAACTCCATGTTTTGGAAAATGCGCCGCCGTATGGTGTTAGCATATGTGCAATCGTGTAATTTAATGTGGTTGTATCTGTTACTTTTCTCTTTAGTACAATACGATCTGAGTAATCCCAATCGGCACAACGCATCGAATCGGGACAGGCGAATTTTACAAACAGCGTTATTTTACGAATGGGTTCTTTCGTAGAAGGGAACTTCACCCATTTTGCATATTCCTTTACTCCTTTTGATGGATCAGTTACTACTGTTGGGTGAAGGATTTGAACATGTGTTGTATCAGTTGCGAAAACACTACAGGTTGTGCATACAAAAAACAACATCAAAAAGCAGAAAATAATATGGATGCTACTTAGAATTATTTTTTTCGAAGTCATAAATAATTTTGTTTACCAGGATAATAATTAGTTCACTTTACTCGTACCCATTCTTAATTACAACCGTCTCGCCTTTCTTCATCAGTATTTCAACAATATTATCCTTACCTGAATATTTCTTTTGTTGATTGCTTACTATGAATGTCTTGAACGGGAGTTTTATTTTTAACAGACCAGCTTGTTCTGCAAACACTGTTACTTGTGAAGGGACAGCATTTTCTTTTTTTGCAGAAACTAAAAATCCACCTTCGGCACGGAGTGTATTAAATGAAACGTTTTGCCAGCTGCGGGGAACAGCTGGGAACACTTCAATATAACCATTACGACTTTGCAACAATAATTCATGCACACCTTGTGCAAAGGCAAAATTTCCTTCCAATGTAAACGGACGGTATTTGAAATTAGAATACTGACCACCTTTCTGATCACCATTCAAATGAAAACTATTTGGCGAACAAAAATTAGAAGCGAATATCTGCAACTGCCTTACAGCACTGTCAGCTTTGTAAGCTCTTGCATATAAACTTGCCATCCAGCTGAATGAATAGCCGCACCAGGCTCTTGTACCTTTTTCTTCAATACGCTTTAATGAATTTTCAATGATGACCTTGTCATCTGCTTTATTTACATCTAATAATGCCAATGGATAAATTGCCATGTATTGCGACATATGCCTGTGCGATTCATTCAAATTTTGACCTGGTGCAATGGTGAAGCCTGTTTCATTCACTTCATAATCGGGCAACTGCTTTAGTATCGTTTGCCAATGAGCAGCTTCCGCTGTTTTATTAGAAGCCTTCGCAACTTCACTTGCAGCTGTAAACAAGAACTTCACCAACGACAGATCAAAATTGCTCCAATTAAAAAACCAAGCAGATATATCATTGTCATTATACTCAGGACTTGAACTCAATGGTAACTTCCGAACACCATCTTTATAGCGGGTAATATTTTCGAGATAGGTAGCTACATCATTAATGTATGGATAGGCTCTTTCTTTTAAGAATTGCGGATCCATGGAATATTTCCATTG
>CBFHBH010000532.1:0-1608 GCA_965653735.1 uncultured Flavobacterium sp.
TCTTTAACAATAACAACAAACTCTAGATTTTGAGAAAAAGCCGTAATGCTAAGAAAAAATAAAATGAGAGATAAAATTTTCTTCATCAATGTCGATTTGTATCAAATATAAAAAAAAAGAGGAATTTTATTTAAAAACCTCTTTTTATATTACTAATCTTATTCGTTATGTAGAAATGATTGTCTGTTTAATAATGTTTCTTCATCTTCGACATGGTTGTCATCTGGAACACAACAATCTACAGGACAAACTGCAGCACATTGTGGTTCTTCATGAAAACCCTTACATTCTGTACACTTACCTGGAACAATATAATAAATATCATCAGAAATTGGTGTTTGAGCTGCATCTGCATCTACCTCAGTTCCATCAGGTAAAATAATTTTTCCGCTTAACCTTGTGCCATCTTTCCAGCGCCAGTCATCAGCACCTTCATAAATTGCAGTATTTGGACATTCTGGTTCACATGCACCACAGTTGATACATTCATCTGTTATAATAATTGCCATTGTATATTTTGCTTTATGCCTTGAGCTATAAGCCGTGAGCAGTTAAAATAATTTTAAAAGTAAAAAGCTTGTAGCATATTGCATAGGCTTAATGCTAAAAAACTTATTTTTGTGCAAAATTACAATGTAAACCACACATAAGCAAAAAACAAATGCTACAAATAGATAAAATAAATGCTTTTATTGAATTAGGGAAGTTTTTAAGTCAGTTTCATTTAGAAAAAAGTGAAAAAAATAATGAAGTAAAGCATAATGAAATTTACTTTGATCGCTTTATTGATTTAATACAACTGTCACAATCTCACAATGGTTGGTTTACACCAGATCAAGTTTATTTTTCAGTAGAATCTTGGGCTGAAGCATTGACAGAGGAGAATTTAAATAAATGGCTTTCCAACTATAATTTTTCAGAAGTTAAATCTAAAACAGTTGGCTTAATTTTAGCAGGTAATATCCCACTTGTAGGTTTTCATGATTTTCTATCAGTATTAATTTCTGGACACAAAGTTTTAGTAAAAACCTCTTCAAACGATCAACATTTATTACCATTTCTTGCAAGTTATCTAATTGAAGTAGCTCCAGAACTAAAAGATTTCATAACATTTACCGAAGGAAAACTTGAAAATTTTGATGCTGTAATTGCAACAGGAAGCAATAATACTGCTCGATACTTTGAATATTACTTTAAGGATAAACCAAGTATCATTCGTAAAAATCGTAACTCAGTTGCAATATTGAATGGTAAAGAAACTGCAGAAGATTTAATCAATTTAGGGGAAGATATTTTCCGTTATTTTGGATTAGGCTGCCGCAATGTTTCTAAACTTTTTGTGCCTGAAGGATATGATTTTAAAAATTTCTTTGAGGCCATTTTTGTATACCAAGACATTATCAAATACGAAAAATATGCTAACAATTATGATTATAATAAAGCTGTTTTCCTGATGAGCCTGTTTCAATTATTAGATAATGGATTCTTGACAATAAAAGAAGATTCAAGCTATGCGTCTCCTATTTCATCAGTATTTTATGAGTTTTACAAAGACATCAATGATGTAGAATCCCGCTTAAAAAATGATGCTGATTCCATTCAGTGTGT
>CBFHBH010000533.1:0-1605 GCA_965653735.1 uncultured Flavobacterium sp.
TTGGGTGAAATCAACCGAAACGGAATTATTTTTAATTATTTTTTTCCTTTCTTTAACATAAATATAATAAAATTAATTTTATTCAAAATTAATTTTTGAGCAGTTTCAATATCAATTACATCAGCAGTTTTTAAAGTTCCGTTTAGATATTGATAATCTTTGCTATAAGACTGAATATCCTCTGTGTCAACAGTGAAGTCTTGTTTCAATGTTTTAACAGTAAAGTTAAATTCAGATAACTCCTCTTTCACCTCTATTATATCCTTTAATTTCAGTGTGACTTGATATTCTGTATTAGGATCTAATTTTTTTTCAGGAACAAAGGCGATGGTGTTGCTTGAAAGAGCAATGACTTTTCCATCAACACTTGGAGAAATATCGAAAAGATCTGAATCTAATACTTGATTCGTTTTCCATTCTTTTTTATCGAATGCAAAGACGACCCTAATATCTGACTGGGACGAGACCAGTCCTCCGGTAAAATTGGTAATGATACCTTTAAACAATGAAAAATCAGAATTGAAATCGGTGGCTGATTTTTTTCCGCAAGCTTGAAAAATAAGGACTGTAAGCACTAGGCAAACAAGATTTTTCATTTTCATTTTTTCGAAGAAATTAGAGGTGAATGATTGGTTAAAATTTTATTAAAATCATATCAAGAATTGAGCCAAATTTTAATAAATATTCTGCTGTTAAATATAAAATTTTTAATGTAATCAAATGTATAATGTTTTTGCTATAGTATAAGATTTTGTTTGTTAATTTTTATAAAACAAGTAAAGTTATTTAGAAAGAATAAAAATAACTGTCTAACTGAGCATTTTTTAGGTTAAATTGTCAAATTTAATTGCTATTTAATTCCAGCCACGTATCTTTGTAAGTGATAAATTTTATAATAATGCAAACAAATCAATTTGATTATTTACCTATTTTGATGCAAATGGGGCTAGCTGTTGGGTTTGTGGTAATGACCATAATTATCTCAGGAATGTTAGGTCCTAAAAGAAATTCGCAATCAAAAGATAAGAACTTTGAGTGTGGAATTGAGTCTGTTGGAAACGCTCGTATTCCCTTCTCTGTAAAATATTTCTTAGTGGCGATTTTATTCGTTCTTTTTGATGTTGAGGTTATCTTTTTGTATCCATGGGCGGTTAATTTTAAAGATTTAGGAATGGAAGGAATGATCAAAATGGTGATTTTTATGTCATTATTGTTGGTTGGGTTCTTTTATATTATCAAGAAAAAAGCCCTTGAGTGGGAATAAAAATATTGTGAACATATTTTCATAAATTTTACAATGAGCGATTCAAAAGTAAATATGGTGGAAGCTCCTGAAGGATTATCTGGAGAAGGGTTTTTCGCAACAAAATTAAGTGATGTAGTTGGTTTAGCGAGAGCTAATTCGATGTGGCCATTGCCTTTTGCAACTTCATGTTGTGGTATTGAGTTCATGGCTACTATGGCATCACACTACGATTTAGCACGTTTTGGTTCAGAACGTGTAAGTTTTTCGCCAAGACAGGCCGATATGTTGATGGTTATGGGTACCATTTCTAAAAAAATGGCTCCAATTTTACGTCAGGTTTATGAGCAAATGGCAGAACC
>CBFHBH010000534.1:0-1597 GCA_965653735.1 uncultured Flavobacterium sp.
CGTTTTTCAGCAGGGAGAGGAAAACGTTCTGCTAATATCTTTGCAGAAAATCAGCAATTCTTTGGAAGTTCAAGGGCTTTCAATGTTCTAGATAATTCAGGAAAGATATATGGTTTAGATCCAGAAATTGCTTGGAATTATGGATTTGGATTTTTACAGAAATTTGATTTGTTCGGAATGAAATCCGATGCTTCAGTAGATTTTTACAGAACCGATTTTCAGAATCAAGTAGTGGTGGATGTTTTTCAATCTAACAATCAAGTGAATTTTTATAATTTAAAAGGAAAATCATTTGCAAACAGTCTTCAAGTTGAATTTAATACTGAAATTATCAAACATTTAAATTTTAGATCGGCTTATAAGTATTACGATATTATGACATCGTATAATTCGGGAGATTTTCAAAGACCATTACAAGCAAAGCATCGTTTTTTTACTAATTTAGAATTTGAAACACATATTAAGGAAAAAGGTCAGCAATGGCGTTTTGATTATACATTGAATTGGATTGGTAAACAGCAATTGCAAAATACGGAAGGAGAATTTTCTCAGTCATCACCGTCATTCATTGTGATGAATTCGCAAATTACGCGTACTTTTTCATCGGTATTTGAAATGTATGTGGGAGCAGAGAATTTAGGTAATTATAAGCAAGATAAAGCGATTGTAGGTGCTGGAAATCCTTTTGGAACAAATTTTGATACATCGGTAGTATATGCACCAATTTTTGGTAAAATGTTTTATGCAGGTTTGCGATTTAAAGTGAAATGATAATTTAGAAATATGAAAAATATAGTTTTAATAGTGATGTTGATGATTGGTCTAACATCATTTGCACAAGAGAAAAAAAATAAAAACGCAAAGTATAACGTTGAGGTAAACGGAAACTGCGAAATGTGTAAAAAGCGTATTGAAAAAGCGGCTTTTTCAGTCTCTGGAGTGAAAAGTGCGACATGGCATATTGATGATCATATGCTTCATTTGATTGTGAATGAAGAAAAATGTGATGTAATCAATGTCGAAAAAGCTATTGCAAAAGTAGGTCACGATACTAAAAATGTTAAAGCCACCAATGAAGATTATGATAAGCTTCATGGTTGTTGCCAATACGAAAGAATTAAATAATTTTCTTTAAAATCCTCGTCTATTGATGAGGATTTTTTTTAATAAAATGTTAATCCTTCTTTTTTAAGTGTCATATTTGACTATATTCGCGCCATGAAGTTTTTTACTAAAATAGTATTAGCGGTATTTATTTTGTTTCAATTTTCTACGGTTATAATTTGTATAATCAATGAGAAAAATGATGCAAAGTTCTCGTATACTATTACAGAAGAAGAAGAACATCATAAAAACACAAAACAGATTATTTCTGAATACATTATTGAAAATGATCACTTCGGAGACTTCTTTGCTGAAGGGTTGTCAAAAGAAATTCCTGATTTTTATTTACTTAAAAACTACAGAGTAAACTCATACATAGACCTTTTGCCACCAGAGCAAGTTTAAGACATTGATGATAGCCACAGGTGTATCTTGTGGTAAAGTATTGTTTTAAATTTTTAAGGTTATGACAAAAAAGATAAATATTTTTGGA
>CBFHBH010000535.1:0-1589 GCA_965653735.1 uncultured Flavobacterium sp.
AAGTTGTTGCAGATGTCGGAGTAGAAACTATATCGTAAGTCCCTTGATCTGCAGGAGCATGAACAATAAGATTTGAAGCAGTAACAAGAGAACTTGAAGGGGCTAATCTCACATTATAACCTGTAAAAGTTCCTGCAGCACCTACTCTACTTACTTTCCATCTATTAGTACTTAAATTAGACACATTAGCAGCATTTACTGTTCCCGAGTTTGTATCAAAAGCCTCTGCCATAAGTTCAACACCACCTGTAGAAGAAATTAAGATTGGAAGGTATTTTCCATTTTTCCCTGTAGGAAACAATCTAAGTTGAGTAATCGTAGAATCAAATCTATTAGCATGTACACATGGCCCATCTATAAATGATGTAGCACTACCTCCACCAAAAGAACCTCCAAAGAATGTAGTTCCCATAACATCTTGGATACCACAATAAATTGGATAAGCAGCCGAAGTATGAAGAATACCGTTGGTCAAAGTAACAGAACCCCAAACCTTGAAATTAGGCACTTGTAATGTTACTCCTGCTGGATTTGTATTATTGATTGTTAATCCTGACAAAGCATACCCGCTTGTAGGACCATTAGTTAATGACCACTGACTAGTATCCCAAGTTCCTGAACCTGAAATAGTCTGAGCTAGTGTAGTTGGTGTAGCAGTTCCGTTTACAAGATTACCAAGATACAAGCCAGTTGATGCTGATGGAAAGCTTATTGTTCCATTATTTACAATATTCCCTCCTACATAAACTGTAGAATTTGCAAATGTTTTTTTGAAAACACTACCAGCAGTAACTGTTAATGTATTTTGAACATTCATATTGTAAGCATTATTCAAATTATTACTGCTCACATTCATAAATCTTGAGTTCCCGTTAGGTGCATCAACTGTTAAATTTCCTAAAGAGAATAATCCTCCCATTGCTTGAAACTGACAGTTAAACCCTGTAGATACCATTGATGTATTTTGTGCAGATACACCATCTCCTATTTGTAAGGTATGATTTAAACCCGCAGCATAATGAACTGGAGAAGCATAAATAAATGATCCACTTGAACTTGTATTGAAAGGATAAAAATCCATTACCAATGGAGACGGAGCTCCAACCTGAATTGGTTCAGATAATGTTAAAGATGTTCCTGAAATATTAGCAACAAATGTCCCTGCCTTAATTCCTGATCCGCTAACTGGCATACCTGGAATAATATTTGGATTTGCCGCTGATAAGATTGTATTATAAGATCCTGCTGTCACAGCATTGAATGTTAATGTTTGCTGAGCATCAATTGGTGATGTTGTTAAACCTGAAACTGGATTTGATAAAATAACTTTTGTTAAAGCATTACTGCCACTTGAAGAGTTGAACACTATTCCCGTGATTGTTGAACCTGGTTGAATACCATTGCCTATTACCCCCTGCCCAATTGAAAGATTGGCATTGTTAGCATGAGCCTCAAGAACCACAGATGAGCCACCATTTTTCATTGAAGAAAACAATAATGGTGTTCCCGCTGGAATAGTAGCACTAACTGGAGCTGATAAAGTCAAAGTAATTGGAGGAGGGAATCCTACCATTCCAACACTGATTGCC
>CBFHBH010000536.1:0-1564 GCA_965653735.1 uncultured Flavobacterium sp.
ATTGTTTGTAAAAACTGAAAAAATAGAAAAAGTTGATTTCCCAAGAATCATTGCCGCTTCTTTTTTCGGGATTGCTTTCAATATGCTTACCTTTTTCAAAGGGTTAAGTTATACTTCACCCATAATGGGGGCTGTTTTAATGGTTACCACTCCAATGATTGTATTGGTTCTTTCAGCTATACTTATAAAAGAGAGGATGGAAAACCGAAAAATTGTTGGTATCTTATTAGGTCTAGCTGGAACTATTACTTTGATTCTCTATGGAAAATCGATGGTAAATGCACCAAATGCAATGTTAGGCAATTTCTTGATATTTATAAATGCAGTTTCATATGGTTTTTACCTCATTATTGTCAAAAAACTGATGGATAAATACAAAGCCATTTCATTTGTAAAATGGATTTATTTCTTCGGATTTTTAATGGTAATACCTTTTGGCTGGAGCGAATTTCAGTCGGTTGATTGGGCAATTGTACCAGCATTAGCTTACTTAAAAATAGGCTTTGTAGTTGTCTTTTCTACTTTCCTGACGTATTTGCTCAATTTACTTTCAATGAAAGAATTGAAACCCACAACTGTAGCTGTTTTTATTTATTTACAACCTCTTTTTGCTTCAATTTTTGCTATTTATTTAGGGAAAGATGAATTGAGTTGGGTAAAAATTGGTTCTGCACTATTAATTTTTATTGGGGTCTACTTAGTAACGCAGAAAAAGTCGGCAACTCAGTAAAAATACTACATTTACTATAAAAAGCTAATGGCTAATGGCTAATGGCTGATAACTTTCTTATCTTTACACCTTATTTTTCGCCTATGATACAATCAATGACAGGTTTTGGGAAAGCATCTTTGCAATTAACCACAAAAAAGATTACTGTTGAATTAAAATCATTAAACAGCAAAGGGCTGGATTTAAATGTACGTATGCCGTCTGCGTATCGCGAGATGGAATTAGGTTTACGTAATCAAATTTCTCAACAATTAGAAAGAGGAAAAGTTGACTTTTCATTATATATAGAGGTGACTGGTGAAGAAACTTCATCAAAAATCAATGCTCCAATTGTAAAAGCCTACATCGCACAAATGAAGGAAATTCTTCCAGAGGCAGATGCAACCGAATTAATGAAAATGGCAGTTCGTATGCCTGATGCTTTAAAAACAGAGCGCGAAGAAATTGATGAAAACGAATGGAACGAAATCCAAAAAGTAATTAATGAAGCTTTAGTTAGCATCAACCAATTCCGTAAGGACGAAGGACAAGCTCTTGAAAATGAATTTAGAACAAGAATTACAAATATTCGTCAACTAATGAATGATGCTGTTGCTTATGATGCAGAAAGAGTTGAAACTGTAAAAACAAGATTGCGTACCGCTTTAGATGAACTTCAGGTGAATGTAGATGAGAATCGTTTTGAACAGGAATTGATTTTCTATTTAGAAAAATACGATATCACTGAGGAAAAAGTAAGACTTGGAAATCATTTGGATTACTTCCTAGAAACCTTAAATGGCAATGAAGCTAACGGCCGAAAATTAGGATTCATTACTCAGGAAATGGGCCGTG
>CBFHBH010000537.1:0-1563 GCA_965653735.1 uncultured Flavobacterium sp.
CTTTTTTTTAAGAAACAAAGCACCTCTTTCCCTGAGGCAAGAGGTGTTGTGAATCTATTCTTTTTAGAGTTTTAAAATTTAAGGGTTAAACTAGCCAGTATATTTGTTGGTGCTTGTGATGCTCCCCAGATATCCCAATATTTTTTATTAGTAAGGTTGTTTAATTTTAGACCAACTCTCCAGCTAGGCTGATCATAAAATACAGTAGTATTATAAATTGTATAGGATGACATTTGAAAAGTATTTTCAGCATTGAAATAATTTTCATCTACATAATTAACTCCAAATCCCGCACCTAAGCCTTTTAAATTGTTTTGTAATGTATAGGATAGCCAGAAATTTGCAACGTTTTCAGGTGAGCCCGTAGCTTTGTTACCATTGATTAATGGATTGGTTGTTTTTTTTATGCGATTATCATTATAAGCATATCCAGCAATAATATTTAATCCAACAATTGGCTTGGCTATTAATTCAAAATCAACACCTTTACTAACTTGTCTGGCATCTTGTATGTAGGTAGGTAAGGTATTGCCTTGAGCGGTAAATGTTCTTGTTGCATTATCAATTGTGATGTCATAATAACTTGCAGTAACACTTAATTTATTATTGAATATTTCAGCTTTGATTCCTCCCTCAAATTGCTCTGCATAGATAGGATCCAGAACCAATTGTCCACCATCTGGTTGTGTTACCGGAGCAGCATTTTGAAAGCCATTCATATAATTTCCGAATACAGAAATCTGATCTTTAACTATTTCGTATACTAACCCCAATTTAGGTGATAATGCTGTTTGATGGTATCCTTCTGTTGTTCCGGCTTTTTTGCGTCCAAAGTTGTCTAAACGTAAACTTACCATAGTAGATAGCCTATCGGTAAAGTTAATTACATCACAAGCATAAACACTAAAAGTTTCCTGGTCTGCTACTGGAGATGTTGTTACTACTAGTCCTGCATCAACAGCTTTTCGTCTGATTGGAGTAAAATTAGTTGTTACGTCAATATTGTCAAGAGTAAATGTTGTACCTCCGGAGAAATTTCCATTGTATAATCTGTAATTCACTCCTGTTAAAAATTTATGTTTGAAAATCCAGGTTGAAAACTGACCATTAATATTTTCCTGAATATTGGTGTAATTATTATATATAGGTCCCCATAAACCAACTCTTCTGGCTACCTGAGTTGGAGAACTCCAAACAGCATATGTCTGATAACTGCGCTCAACATCTTCTCCTACAAAAGAAAATAAAGTGGTAGATTTCCAGTTTTCTGAAATTTCATATTCAGCGTTAGCAAAAATCTTAGTAGCCGAAGTTTTAGCATCATTATCGTCATGAAACATTGATTTTTTATAATCTATTTTTAATTGATCAGGATTGGTTAAACCAGAAGTTGCACCATAAGTATTATAAGTTCGTCTGGTATTGGTTGAATTATATAGTTCTGCATCAAAATTAAAAGTAAGTTTATCGTTTGCTATAAAGGTAAGGGTTGGAGCTATAGCCAGAGATTTATTAAAACCATAATCTAAAAAGCTCTTTTCATTATTTACAGCCATGTTAATT
>CBFHBH010000538.1:0-1548 GCA_965653735.1 uncultured Flavobacterium sp.
GCCAGATAAGTCATGGTATCCATAGGATTAGAAACCATAACAATGATTGTATCAGGCGAATATTTTAATACATTCTCAGCAACTGTTTTTACAATTCCTGCATTTATACCAATTAATTCTTCACGAGTCATTCCTGGTTTTCTCGGAATTCCTGACGTAATTACCACTACATCACTTCCTGCGGTTTTAGAATAATCGTTTGTAACACCCGACACATGCGTATTAAAACCTGTGTTTGTAGCACATTGCATAATATCCAACGCCTTACCTTCGGCAAAACCTTCTTTAATATCCAACAATACTACTTCACTGGCTATTCCTCTATAAGAAATAACATCCGCACAAGTGGCTCCAACATTTCCTGCTCCTACAATGGTAACTTTCATATTTTATACTTTATTGGTTATTAATTAATTTATCTGATAAATCAACAATTCGTTTAATCGTTTAGGTAAATTTAAACAATTAAACGAATTGACGGTTAAATTTTATTAGGCATCGATATTGGCATAAACGGCATTTTTCTCGATGAACTCTCTTCGAGGCGGTACTTCATCTCCCATTAACATTGAGAAAACCTGATCTGCTTCAGCAAGACTATCAATATTTACCTGACGCAAAGTTCTGAAGTTTGGATCCATTGTAGTTTCCCACAACTGTTCTGCATTCATCTCTCCAAGACCTTTATAACGTTGGATAGCAGCACTTCCTCCCATTCTTTCATTCGCCTGATCACGCTGAACATCATTCCATGCATATTCTTTTTTATTTCCTTTTTTAACTAAATATAAAGGCGGTGCTGCGATGTAAACGTGACCTTCTTCGATCAGTTCTTTCATGAAACGGAAGAAGAACGTTAATATTAAGGTAGAAATGTGACTACCATCGACATCGGCATCACACATGATAATTACTTTATGATAACGTAGTTTCGAAAGATTCAGGGCTTTACTATCTTCTTCTGTCCCGACAGTAACACCAAGTGCTGTAAAAATATTTCGAATCTCTTCGTTTTCAAATACTTTATGATGCATTGCTTTTTCAACATTCAGAATCTTACCTCGTAATGGTAGAATAGCCTGAAAGTTACGATCACGACCTTGCTTTGCAGTTCCACCTGCCGAATCTCCCTCGACAAGGTAAACCTCACATCTTGCCGGATCCTGCAGCCAGAATTACTTTCTGAATAATTACACGAGCATCATTTGGATTTTCTTCTAAATAATTCTCAAGCATTTCTCCAACAGCCTGAGAAACCGGAGAAACTACTTCTCTGTTTCCAAGTTTGGTTTTTGTTTGCCCTTCAAATTGAGGTTCTGCAACTTTTACCGAAATAATAGCTGTTAAACCTTCACGGAAGTCATCTCCTGCAATTTCGAATTTCAATTTATCCAGCATTCCAGATGAATCTGCATATTTTTTAAGGGTTCTTGTCAAACCACTTCTAAAACCCTGCAAATGGGTACCACCTTCATGCGTATTGATATTGTTTACATAAGAGAAAATATTCTCTGTATAGCTTGTATTATAGATTAATGCAACTTCAAC
>CBFHBH010000539.1:0-1547 GCA_965653735.1 uncultured Flavobacterium sp.
TTGGCATTTTTAAGATTGAAGAACTTCGCTGTACAATTGTAGTTAGTAACTCGGTATTATAATATTGTAATCGTGATTGAATTCCGAAACGGGCACGCATAGGTGCTGTTAACAAACCTGAACGTGTTGTTGCTCCAACTAATGTAAATGGATTTAGATTGATTTGAACCGTCCTAGCATTTGGTCCAGACTCAATCATGATGTCAATTTTAAAATCCTCCATTGCAGAATACAAATATTCTTCAACAACGGGACTTAGACGGTGAATTTCGTCAATAAACAAAACATCACGTTCATCCAAATTAGTAAGTAACCCTGCTAAATCTCCAGGTTTATCCAATACGGGACCTGAAGTGATTTTTATACTCACTCCTAGTTCATTTGCCAATATATTTGCCAATGTTGTTTTCCCTAATCCTGGAGGTCCATGAAACAAAGTATGATCCAAAGCTTCTCCTCTCAGGTTTGCAGCTTGCACAAAAACTTTAAGGTTTTCCAATACTTGATCCTGACCTGTAAAATCATCAAATGAAAGTGGCCTTAATGCCTTTTCAATGTCGATTTCCTCGGAAGAAAAACGTTCTTTATTTGGATTCAGATTTTCGTTCATGCGGCAAAGATAGAAAAAGTTTGTCTGGAGATTGGGTTATTTCCTTAACGAATCAAACATTAAATCCTTTGGCTAAAATTTCCTTTCGCTCTGGATGACGTTTTAAATAAGCAGCCACAAAAGGACAAAGTGGCGCCAAAGTATATCCTTTTTCTTTAATATAATCTAGCACTTTAGACACAATGGCCGAACCCACACCCTTACCCTCAAGTCCTACCGGGACTTCTGTATGGGTAAGAAACATGATGTTTTCATTATTTAAAATATATTCTATAAAAGCTACTTTCCCTTCTACTTCTAATTCAAATCTTTTTTTCTCTTGATTGTTTACTAGTTTAGTTTCTGATACGTTACTCATCTTTTTTATCCTTATTATAATAAAATGACAATGCTCCCGAAGGACATTTTTTAATTTGATTTACTAATTCATCTGAAGTGCTTGAATGTGGATGAATCCAAGGTTTTTCCTTAGGTTTGAAAACATTTGGCAATCCACGAACACAAATTCCTGAGTGCGCACAAAGTTCTTGTTTCCAAACTATTGTAACCTCTCCATTAGTATACTCTTTTACATGTTCCATCTTTTCAAAAAATTAATGTTTTACTAAAGTTACAAAAAATCTTGCTATGCTATTTGTTTTTATATCTTTATCAAAACTAACCAAAAAATTATGCAAGACGAAAAACAAAATTTTAAACGTGAACTTGGTCTAATGGATGCAACATTACTTGTTGTAGGTTCGATGATTGGTTCAGGTATTTTTATTGTAAGTGCAGACATTACAAGAAATGTAGGAAGTGCTGGATGGCTGATTCTAATCTGGATTGTTTCTGCATTAATTACTATGACAGCTGCTGTGAGTTACGGAGAGTTAAGTTCAATGTTCCCTCATGCTGGTGGTCAATATGTATATTTAAAAGAAGCCTATAATAAATT
>CBFHBH010000540.1:0-1542 GCA_965653735.1 uncultured Flavobacterium sp.
TTCTTCGTTCTGTGATCCATTTGAAAAAGTATCATTTCTAAACCAGCAATAGTCGCATAACTTTTTAGCCAGTTTCGAGCTATCATATAAGGCATCATGTTTTTGGTTTTATCAGTAAGGATGTCATAATTCTGTTTCAAAGAATCATAAAATTTATTAGAATAATCTTCTAAATCTTCATTAGAATAATTATTCCAGTTTTTGGCTAAAAAATGATCGTAAATAATATCCATTATGACACCAGAATAATGTCCATATTTTTCATGTAATCTGTGCTTGCTTTTTCTATACGTTGTGTTAGCGTCTGTGAATGTGTCAATTGCTCTGTGAAGCAAAACTCCTTTTTGTACTTCAATAGGAAAATTAGTGTATTGTTGACCACGAATTCCATCAGCCATAAAATTGCCAATTTTTATTAATTCGTTATCTCCAGATAAATATATGTGAGCAAGAAAGTTCATATATGTTTGTAATTCTCTCAAATATACAAACTTTAGAATTGATTTGTAATTTGTTAAAAAAAGTCTTGATTAACATAATTATGAACTTTCTAACTTTTATATTTGTGTGTTAATTTTTGTAAATATTTATTTGATGACTTTAATAAAATCTATATCAGGAATTCGTGGGACAATTGGAGGTAAAGTAGGAGATAACTTAACACCAGTTGATGCAGTAAAATTTGCTTCCGCTTACGGAACTTTCTTGAAAAATAATAGTGTAATTACAGATAGAAAACTAAAAGTAGTTATTGGTAGAGACGCTCGTATTTCTGGATCAATGATTCATAACTTAGTGGTTAATACTTTAATCGGATTAGGAATTGATGTAATCGACTTAGGTTTGTCTACAACACCAACAGTTGAAGTTGCCGTACCAATGGAACAAGCAGATGGTGGAATTATTTTAACCGCTTCGCACAATCCAAAACAATGGAATGCTTTGAAATTATTAAATGCAAAAGGTGAATTTTTAAGTGGTGCTGATGGTGCTAAAATTTTAGAAATTGCAGAAGCAGAAGCATTTGATTTTGTAGATGTAGATACTTTAGGAGAAGTTACAGAAAACCATGCTTATATGGATATTCACATTGATGAAGTGTTGGAATTACCTTTAGTAGATGCGGATTTAGTGAAAACCAAAAAATATAAGGTTGTTGTAGATGGCGTAAATTCTTCAGGTGGAATTATTATCCCGAATTTACTGGAGCAAATGGGTGTGGAAGTAGTAAAATTATACTGTGAACCAAACGGACATTTTCCACACAATCCAGAACCTTTAAAAGAGCATTTAGGAGATATTTGTAAATTGGTTGTAGATGAAAAAGCCGATTTCGGGATTGTAGTCGATCCAGATGTTGATCGATTAGCATTTATTTCTAATGACGGAGAAATGTTTGGTGAAGAATATACTTTGGTGGCTGTTGCTGATTATGTATTGAGTAAAACACCCGGAAATACAGTTTCTAATATGAGTTCGTCTCGTGCGTTACGTGATATTACACAAAAACACAATGGAAGTTACCAAGCAAGTGCAGTAGGT
>CBFHBH010000541.1:0-1540 GCA_965653735.1 uncultured Flavobacterium sp.
AGCTAAAGATGTCGGTTCATGTAAAACCAACGGAACGCCTCCCCATAAACGAACAGCATGAAAATAAAGCAACGCTCTTATAAACTTGGCTTCGTTGATTAATCGGGTTTTTAGTGCTTCAGTTCCTTGTACTTTCGGAATGTTATCAATGGCTACATTGGCTCTGTTAATACCGCTGTAGATTTGTCTCCAGGCTACCTGAACCCTGTCTGTATTGGCATCATAAGATAAAGCACTTATAGCGCGTACATTCTGATTGATAGCCGAGGTTCCTGCTGCTGCATAATCAGTTCCCATATCTGTGAGGAAGTAAAGGTTTCTTCCAAAAAGACTTTGCTCTGTTCCGTCATAACTTAATGAAGCATAAACTGCAGTCACACTTGCAATCGCATCATCATCAGTGTTGTAAAAATTTTCTTTGGTAACAAAGGATGTTGGCGCAACATCTAAATCTGTGCACGATGCCAGAAGGGTTGTTGCTATTAAGAGTAGGACTATTTTTTTCATCTTGATATATTTTTTTTAATTAAAAAGTGACATTAACACCACTTATAAATGTTTTGGAAGTTGGATATGCTCCGTAATCAATTCCCGGAAGCAAATTACTTTGACCGTATGAACTAATTTCAGGATCGTAACCTCTGTATTTGGTCCATGTGATTAAATTTTGTGCAGAAACATAAAATTTAATGCCTTTGGTTTTGATTTTAGATGCAATGTTTTTTGGTAAAGTATATCCAAGTGTAATGGTTTTTAAACGGATATAAGAACCATCTTTACGACGCAGTTTGTTGGTGGTGCGAACAATTACTGCTTTTGCTACTGTACCTTTTTTAATAACATCACTAGGATTTGTAGTTGTCCAGTGCTCTGTTAAAGCTCCGGCAGCATTGTTACCTAAAGTTGGAATTTCTAATTGTTGGTTGATAGCATTGTAAATTTTGTTTCCAAAAGCTCCCTGAAAAAATAAATTTAAATCCCAGTCTCTGTAAACAAAAGTGTTGTTTAAGCTGGCAACAAATTTTGGCTGTGCGCTTCCTAAGTTTACTTTGTCGTAAGCTGAAGAAATTATTCCGTCCGGCACACCATTTGGACCGCTGATATCTTTATATCTTCTGTCTCCCGGTTTTGTATTTGCAATACTGTTTAGAGTTGGCTGAGTATTAATTTCCTGTTGATTTTGAAAAACACCATCTGTTCTGTATCCCCAGAATGTTCCTAAAGGCTGACCTACTTTTACGATAACGGGCTGTTGTAATGCTAATACGCCGCTTGGAGCTACAGGAAAAAATTGTTGTACACCATTTCCAATTTCTAAAACTTTATTTTTGTTAATAGAGTAGTTGAAATTTGAATTCCATGAGAAATTATCCGTTTTGATATTTTCTGTAATCAGCCCAATTTCGAATCCTTTGTTTTCAACTGCACCAATGTTTTGTAAAACTGAAGTGTATCCAGAGTTCAACGGAATTGGAACATTTACCAATAAATCAGTTGTTTTTTTGTAATAAGCGTCTAAAACAAGACTGATTCTTTTGTT
>CBFHBH010000542.1:0-1537 GCA_965653735.1 uncultured Flavobacterium sp.
AAGCCTTTCATTGTTCTTTGGAAAGAAATTCCAGCCGATTTCATTGCAGCAAACTCATAATTTTCAGCAAGGTCTCCAAATGTCATAATGGAAGAAAGCAACACCGAAAGTGGTAGTACCATTGGAACTAATTTTGGCGAAGCAAATAGCAAGAACTTTATAATCATAAACAAATCTAAGTCCTTACCAGCAAGTTCTGAAATAAATAACCAAACGGTTTGTAATATGAATATAAAAAACAAGATTACAAATACCGAAGTAAATGTAATCAAGAAAGTTTTTAATAAGTATCTGTCAAGAATTTTCATTCAATAGTTTTAATCCAAATTATTGATGTAGTAATTGGGATATTTAGTTTTTACAAAGGTAAAATGATTTTTGGCTAATGGAAGATTTGTTTTAAAAGAATTAACAGTTAATGTCACTGTTGTTCCATTTTTTCCAGTTGTAATTGTATTATACACTTGATTAGTTGCTACATCAATTCCTACAAGGATTTGTTTTCTTTCATCCTTAGAACTTATAGGCGTTAATTTAACATACTGAATCTTTTTACCTTTTACTGTTTGAGCTATATCCCAAGAATATTTAAAACCTTTATTAAAAAAAGTAAGCATTTTAGCTGGAGTATCGGCATCATCCTCACCCCCTACACTAGCAATACTAATCTCTTCATCCTCTTTTGATATTGTATAAATCTTTTTACCGTCACACATTTTTGTAACTCCTAAAAAATTCAACAAATACTGATTGCCTTGTAAAGTGACTTTTCCTTTATTAGTTTGATTTACTTTTTCCTTTGTGTTTTGAAGGTTATAATTGAAGTCTATTTCGATATTCTTATATGATTTTACTTTAGCCGAAACTTTATCCAATAAAGCTTTTGCTTTTGTTGCATCTTGAGCATGTAGTGTTAACCCTGCAAATAATAATACTAATGCAATTATCTTTTTCATGTTAATTATTTTTTTGTTCATTCATAAAAAATTGTTCTAAAGAAACCAAATCAGGAATATTAACTGATCTTGCTTTACTACCTTCAAAAGGCCCAACAATTCCAGCAGCTTCTAATTGATCTATTAATCTTCCAGCTCTATTATATCCTAATTTAAGCTTTCTTTGAATTAATGATGCCGAACCTTGCTGAGCAGTTACAATTACTTCTGCAGCTTCTCTAAACAATGAATCTCTTTCTGAGATATCTATATCAAGACTTATGCCACTATCTTCTCCAATAAACTCAGGGAGCATATAGGCAGTTGGATAAGCCTTTTGAGAACCAATAAATTCACATATTTTTTCAACCTCAGGTGTATCAACAAAAGCACATTGCACACGAACCAAATCATTTCCGTTAGTATACAATAAATCTCCACGTCCAATAAGTTGATCCGCTCCTTGCGTATCTAAAATTGTTCTTGAATCAATTTTTGATGTCACTCTAAATGCAATACGTGCTGGGAAATTGGCTTTAATAATACCCGTAATAACGTTTACCGAAGGTCTTTGTGTCGCAATAATTAAGTGAATACCAATC
>CBFHBH010000543.1:0-1534 GCA_965653735.1 uncultured Flavobacterium sp.
ATGCGATATAATTCGACTATACATTTTCCACTAGCATCTTTCCCATAAACTTGTGTTGAGCCTACTTTGCAAAGTTCATCTGGAATGTCTGAACACATGATGGAAGTGTTACAAACTGTTCCAAGTGGATTTGCTTTTACGTAGCCTTGGAAATTAGTTGTAGTTTTTGCAGAGCTACTCATAGCATGAGTTGTTAAAGCCCCTGTGATAGCAATGGCAAGAACTGCCATAGGTATCATTTTTCTAAATGTTTTCATGATAATTTAAATTTAATGATTGTGATCTACTCTGTTAACAGGTTTTCGATCTAAACCCTGACAACTGGCCAGTTATATTTTAAATATGATTTTTATTTCTTGAAAATCGTTTTACTATCATGTCACTTAACTTGTAACTTACTATGTGTGTACCTATGAGTGCATAAAAATTGTTGTCCAACACATAGAAACGTTTCAGTTTTTTACTATCTATATCATACACATAGAAACTTACTACGTAGGTGTTGCTTTTAATATCATAAACATCTATTACGCTTGTTTGTTTCCACATTTTGGCATCTTCATATTTTCCAATTAAATTGGAATTGGCAAACAATAATCCTCGATATATTACTCCAGTTTTGTTTACCGTTAATGGAGGTGCAGATAATTTCTTTTCTTCTTTTTCTTTATTATAAGCTATTTCAATTTGTGCTTTAGAAATAGTATCAATGGTTTTTCCTCTAAAATTTAAATTTAGATTTGAATCAGTCACAATAAATTGGTTACGGTAGCGATAGAGATATACAATTTTCTTTGTGATGTCATCATACATTAAGTTGCCATCGCAATCGAAGATTCCATCTATTTGTTTTTGAAGTAATCTTGGATTTAGAAATGTATTCCCTTTTTTATTGAAGTTGAATAAACCTAATATGCTTTCTCCATTTGACTTATGAGTTCGGAATGCCATAGTTGTTGAGTCTAAGATTATTGGGTTTGCAAATGGGTCACAGTTTAAAGGAATGCTTTTGGCTTTCCAGGTTCCAGTTTTGCCTTTGAATAAATAGGGTATTGTTCCATCTACTGCAAAGAAATTGTTTGAATATACTCTCAGTTCTAATGAACGGAAAGGCAGTTTTAAATTATCAAGATGAATTACAATTTCCTTTTTTGTTTTTAGTGTTGTGTCAATTTCTGTAAGGAGTAATGGAGCTGTATAATTACCTAGATATATTTTGTCGTTGACTGTGCCAGCAAAATAATAAGAATTGAAATTGAGATTCGTATCATATACTTTATGTACCTGGTCAGGAAAGCGGCGTACAAAATTGTTTCTGTGTTGAATGATGTCTTCAGAAAGAAGAAAAAGTGTTGTTATGCTGCTGACACCTGTTATCAAAATAATGGCAATGGTATAATAGCCCCTTTTTGTATTCGTTTTCATTAGGATTGCAATTACTGCAAGAATCATAAATACGATATTGAAAATAAGGTGCTCTGTCCAACCCATTTTTTCTAAAATTCCACCACAAGAGCAAGGAATAAAAGAGCTA
>CBFHBH010000544.1:0-1525 GCA_965653735.1 uncultured Flavobacterium sp.
TTTCATTATCAAGTATTCGTGCAAAGAAAGAGCTTGAAGCTCAACTAAAACCTGAACAAAAACATCACGAAGAGTTACCAACTGAGCCATTCACAGAGACTCAAATGCAAGAACAATGGGTTAAATATGCTCAAAAGTTAGGTAATAAAGGATACCGAATTTTAGAATCTTTACTACTAATTAATGATCCTAAACTAGAAGGAACCACCATTTATCATGAGCTACCAAACGAAAGTTCTAAAATTGATTTTGATGGTGAAAAACATGATTTATTAGGTTACTTAAGAGGCAAACTTCACAACCATAATATAACAATCGAAATTGTTATAAACGAAGCAATAGAAAGTAAAAAAGCATTCACGGTTGAGGAAAAATACAACCGCTTAAAAGAGTTAAATCCTGCTTTAGAACTTTTGAAAAAAATGTTTGATTTGGATTTGTAGAATTCTACAAACTATATTTTCCCTTGATACATCGCTTTTACAATTCCATCTGAAAGTCCAATTTTAGGAACATAAATTTTATTTGCCCCACTCCATTTCATGGCATTCAAATAAATACGAAGTGCGTGTATAATTACATCGGCACGGTCGGTATTCAAAGCTAATTCAGCAATACGTTGTTCATATGTTAATGAATTGAGATACTGATATTGCGAATTAAGATAGATATATGACAAAGGTTTGTCTTGCATTTTACCCGAAAGTTTAAATATCTTATTAATATTTCCTCCAGAACCTATTAAAGTAATATTATCATAATTTTGGGTATTGGTTTTAATCCATTTTTCTATTTCTTGCCAAACCACTTCGTTAACCATATCGTTCAGCAAACGAACTGTACCATTTTTAAATGATTTTGAAGCAATCATTTTTCCTTCTGAAAATAAAGAAAATTCGGTACTACCTCCACCTACGTCAACATACAAATAAGTGGCATCGGTTCTTATGAAATGGTGCAAATCTGAAGCAGCAATAATTGCTGCTTCTTTTTTACCATCTATAATTTCAATTTTAATATCAGCTTTTTTCTTTATTATATCAGCAACCTCTTTCCCATTGTAAGCTTCTCTCATTGCAGAAGTTGCACACGCCATATAACGTTCCACTTTATATACTTTCATTAGCAATTTGAAAGCTTTCATAGCATCAATCATACGATCGATATTCTCCTCTGTAATCTCTCCAACAGTAAAAGCATCTTGACCTAAACGAATTGGCACTCTAAACAAAGCACTCTTATTAAACTGCGTTTCTTTTCCTTCTTGTTCAACAATATTAGTAATTAGCAAACGCATGGCATTTGATCCAATATCGATTGCGGCATATTTTTTAATTGTAATCATAAATCATTAATCAGTATAAAAACTACAGTTTTTCTGTAACTACTTCAATTTTGTTTTGGTAGTATTTGTACATCTCTTGTTGTGCTCTAAAAATTGGGTTATCACCTCTAACTCTGTATTTATTATCGAGTTTTTCTGAATGATAACGAGCTTTTACATTTGCTTTCCAACCTATTTCGA
>CBFHBH010000545.1:0-1504 GCA_965653735.1 uncultured Flavobacterium sp.
CTATGATTTGATGGAAGGTTTGAACTTTAAATCTAACTTAGGTTTAAATACTCAAACTTATAAATTACAACAAACTTATGCTGGTGGTGATAACTTAGTTATTCCAGGGTTTTATAATATGAGTAATATTACAGGTGTTCCTCGTGTAATTCCTAATGCTACAGCATATAACGGTGAGCGTACAAGTAGTAATATTTCACAAAGAAGAAGATCTTTTGGTTTGTTTGCTAATGCTGACTTTAGCTACAAAGATTTCTTGTTCTTAAACTTAACAGCTAGAAATGATTGGGATTCTCGTTTAAAAGGTCCTAAAGCGCCTAAGGATAATTATTTTTATCCATCTGCGGGTATCTCTTTTGTTCCAACAAACTTAGAGTCTTTAAAAGATGGGAAAATTTTAAATTCTGCTAAAATTACTGCTTCTTACGTAAAAACAGGTAATGCTTTCAATGGAGATAGCGGAATTTATAGTACAAATGAGGTAGGTGCTGCTGGTCTAGGATATCCTTTTGGTAATACTAATTCATTTGGTCAATTAACTAGTATCACTGACCCTGCATTACGACCTGAGTTTACAGAAACTTTCGAGGTGTCTGGTAAATTTGGTTTCTTAGATAATAGAGTTAGTTTAGGTGGTGCGTTCTACCATGATAAAAATACTGATTTGATTACAAACATATCTACATCATCAGCTGCGGGTATTCAAAATTTATTAACTAACATTGGTCAATTATCGACTAATGGTTATGAGGTAGATTTAGAGTTTTTCCCAATCAGAAATGAAAAATTCACTTGGAGTAACTCAATTGGATATTCTAGTTATAAAACAGTTGTAGATAAAGTGACAGATCAATCAAATGAGGTTGCTTTACAAGATAATGGAGAAGTTGGAATCTTTGCTGTTAAAGGAGAAGAGTTCCCATTAATTAAAGGTACTGCTTTAGCTCGTGATCCTCAAGGAAGAGTTATTATTGACCCAGCTACTGGTAATCCAGTTAGAGCTAATGAATATAAAGTCTTAGGTAAATCTACTCCAGATTATATTTTAAACTATAGTGGTTATGTTGATTACAAAGGTTTACGCCTAGCTGTGGTAATGGATTATAGAACAGGACATCAGTTCTATTCTGGTACTAAAGATTGGTTGTCTTGGTCAGGTCACTTATATGAATCAGCTATCAACGGAAGAACTGGTTTCGTTTACCCTAATTCAGTAATTGAAACTTCACCTGGGGTTTACACTGAGAATACTTCAGTATTAACTGGAGGAACTACTTATTCATCTTTCTTATCATATTTCCAAGATGAGTATGCTGACATCGCTGAAAATTCAGTGTTAGATGCTACAGCTTTAAAAATTAGAGAGATTGCATTAAGCTATTCTTTACCATCTAAATTAATTGAAGCTACAAAATTAACTTCTGTTAGATTTGGAGTTAGTGCAAGAAATCCTTTTATCTTCTTACCTAAAGAAAATAGAGGATATTCTGATCCTGAGTTCTCA
>CBFHBH010000546.1:0-1503 GCA_965653735.1 uncultured Flavobacterium sp.
TATAAATCAAAAATCTTGGAGAAATCATTTAGGCGCAGTTATACAGGAAGGTTTTATTTTTAATGACACGATTGCCAATAATATTGCTATTGGAGTAGATAACATTGATAAAAAACGATTAGTGTATGCTGCAGATGTAGCTAATATTACTGAATACATAAATGGCCTGCCTTTGCGATACAATACCAAAATAGGCATGGAAGGAACTGGGATGAGCACGGGGCAGAAACAACGATTATTAATTGCAAGGGCCGTTTATAAAAATCCTCAAATGTTGTTTTTTGATGAAGCTACAAGCGCACTTGATGCCAATAATGAGAAAGAAATAATGCAAAAGCTGGGCGTTTTCTTCAAAAATAAGACGGTGGTTATTATTGCTCATCGATTGAGTACGGTAATGAATGCGGATCAAATTGTAGTACTTGAAAAAGGAAAAATAATTGAAGTAGGAAATCACCTAGAATTAGTAAAACTAAAAGGGAGCTATTATGAATTGGTAAAAAACCAATTACAATTAGGTAAATAGATAAAAAAAATATGCCAGAAACAAATGATTTAAATCTTCGCAGCGAAGAAGTTCAAGAAATCCTTACTCGTGTTCCTACTTGGATGATTCGTTGGGGAACTACAGTAGTTACTACGGTAATTTTACTATTGTTTTTTTTTAGCTGGTTCATAAAATATCCTGATATCGTAACAACACAGATAACAATCACTACGAATATTCCTCCTGAAAAATTAGTAGCGAAAACTTCTGGGAGGATAGAGGCTATTTTAGTTGAAAATGGCGAAGCTGTTTTTGTCAATACTCCTTTAGCCATAATTGAAAATACAGCAAACTATAAAGATGTTTTTAAACTTTCAGAAATCTTATACAAACAGGAACAGTCATTTAAGGACTTTCCGTTTTCAAATTTTGAGAATGCGCAATTAGGGGATGTGGAAAGTTTTTTTGCTGTATTTCAAAAAGAAAGCATTGCTAACGATTTGAATTCCAAGTTAAAACCGTTTGCTGTAGAGAGTATTGCTCAAAACTATGAAACTATACAACTTACAGAACGATTAAATTTATTGGACTCACAAAAGAGTATCAATAAAAATGAACTTATATTACAAAAAAGTGATTTAGACCGTTACGAAGGTCTATTCAAAAAAGGAATTGTTGCAGCACAAGAATTAGAACAGCATAAGTTAGCTTATCTTCAGCTTGAAAGAAATTATAAAAATTTATTAAGTTCTATCTCATCATTAAAATCATCATTAAACGAATTAAATAAAAACAGTAAAACGAATGAAATTAATGGGAGTAAAGAGAATATAAATTTAGAACGAAATGCAATTCAGGCTTTTTACCAATTAAAGAAAGCTGTTAAGGACTGGGAATTGAATTATGTTTTACGCTCCTCTGTAAAAGGGAAAGTTAATTTTATGCAAATTTGGATCGCAAATCAAACTGTAAACGCAGGAGAAAATGTTTTTGTAATTATTCCTGATAAAGAAAAA